>NZ_JACZDT010000004.1:300000-436689 GCF_015903855.1 Fictibacillus sp. 18YEL24 | reverse complement strand
CTCATAAAAGTCTGGAATCGCTCATAAAAGTCTGGAATCGCTCATAAAAGTCTGGAATCGCTCGTCCAGCGTGCTTCACAGCCGCTGGACGAGCGCATAAACCCCTTGTCTTGCTGAAAATAGTAGAAGCTGGTACCCAAACATACGGGAACCAGCTTTATTTGTTTATCTTGCTTCTTTTTTAAACAATTGAAAGCCTGCTAGAGCAAATGTTGGAATAGATGCCATGCCAAGAACTAGTAGCCATTGTCTTATAGAGAGCGGAACCGTATGGAAAATATCTTGCAATGGTTCTACGTACATGACCACTAGCAATAATAGAATAGATGAAATAACAGCCAAGACTAGGTAACCGTTCTGAAACGGATTTCTATGAAAAACAGAACGCTCACTTCTGCAATCGAACACGTGGATCAATTGTGCCATAACAAGTGTTGCAAAGGCTACGGATTGCGCGACAATCAGTTGATCTGGATTTTCTTTTAACGTGACCCAGAATGCAAGTATTGTCGCTCCACCGATCAAGAATCCCCTTGAAACGATCTTCCATCCTAACCCTCTGGAGAAGACCCCTTCTTTCGCTTGTCTTGGCTTTCTTCTCATAACGTCTTCTTCGGCCTGGTCAACACCTAATGCCATTGCCGGCAAACCATCTGTAACCAAATTAACCCAAAGTATTTGAATTGGAACTAAAGGAAGTGGTAAGCCCATGATCATCGCAAAGAGCATTACCAAGATCTCACCTACATTGGACGCTAGAAGATAACGAATAAACTTTCTAATATTTTCATAGATGTTCCTTCCTTCTTCAATCGCTGAGCGGATCGTGGCAAAGTTATCGTCACCAAGAACAAGAGAGGATGCTTCTTTCGCCACGTCTGTTCCTGTTATACCCATTGCAATACCGATATTTGCTGACTTGATAGCTGGTGCATCATTGACTCCATCGCCAGTCATAGCTACAACGTGACCTCTTCGTTGAAGAGACTTTACGATTTTTAACTTGTGCTCTGGAGATACTCGCGCATAAACGTAAACATCTTCTGAAACTTTGTCCAATTCATCATCGCTTAATTGAGCAAGCTCAGCACCTTCCATCACTCTTCCACCGTTAGGGAGCATGTTTAGTTTTTTCGCGATACTCGCTGCAGTTACCACATGGTCTCCCGTTATCATAACTGTTTTGATACCCGCAGTCTGACAATCCCTGATACTTTCTTCGACTTCAGGACGTGGCGGATCCATCATTCCCTGTAATCCGATAAACGTGAGACTTCTTTCTGCAAAAGAAGCTTGTGAATAGTGCTCGCCTTCTTTTAAAGGTCGGATCGCAACAGCGATCGTCCGCAGTGCTTGGCTACCCAGTGCATAGATCGCTTCTTTTATTCTTTCTTTATGAGCCTGTTTGATCAACTGTTTTTTATCGTCCCATACAATGTAATCACTTTTTTCAAGTAGGACATCTGGTGCTCCTTTTACTACGAGCATCTGATTTCCTTCTGTATCCCTTACAACGACACTCATCATTTTACGGGTAGAGTCAAATGGAAACTCATGCTGAATTGTAAATTGTTCACTTAATGATTCTTTCGTGATCCCTGCTTTGTAAGCACTAACCAGTAATGCGGTTTCTGTTGGATCACCCACTTCTAACAATGAGCCTTTCTTACCTTCTTCTATCGTGGCATTGTTACAAAGAGCGGCATATGCCAAGACTTCTGTGAGCTTATCTTCTCGTTTATTGTTTTCTTGAATACCGCCACCAATGACTTCAAAACCTTCTTCATTAACACTCCACTGTCTGCCTTGAGACCAAATACGTGTAACCGTCATCTTATTTTGAGTCAGTGTTCCCGTTTTATCAGAGCAGATGACAGTTGCACAGCCTAATGTTTCTACAGAAGGAAGCTTTCGGACAATCGCTCGTTTTCGTATCATTTTTTGAACACCTAGCGCGAGTGCAATCGTAACGATAGCTGGAAGTCCTTCTGGAATGGCAGCAACAGCTAACGAGACACCTGCTAAAATCATGCTATAGAGATCATGTCCTTGCATAACACCAGCTAAAACAACCAAGACCGTTAGCAGCAGCGCAAGAGCGATCAAAATTTTCCCAAGCTGTTCAAGTTTCATCTGAAGAGGTGTTGCAATGTTTTCAGCTGTTTGTATTAAATGTGCAATCTTCCCCATCTCTGTTTTCATGCCTGTCGCTACGACTATACCTTGTCCCGTTCCTCTAGTGACCATCGTGCCCATGAACGCCATGTTCTCTTGATCCCCTAGGTTCAAGTCTTCATTAGAAATGATGTTATTGTGTTTTTGTGCAGGAACAGATTCACCCGTTAGAGCTGATTCTTCTATTTGTAACCCTGATGTTTTTAGGAGCCTAATGTCAGCTCCCACACGATCGCCGCTTTTTACTTTTATCACGTCGCCTGCAACAACGTCTTTCGCAGCGATTGAGACCCATTTTCCTTCTCTAAGAACCTGTGCACTTGGTGCAGAAAGTTCTTTTAGTGAAGCTAAGGATCTTTCTGCTTTTCTCTCTTGAATAAAACCTAGAATACCGTTCATCACCACGATTAAAATAATGGCAATCGCGTCTAAATATTCTCCTAAGAAACCGGATAACAATGTAGCCGCTAAGAGGACGAGAACCATGAAGTCTTTAAATTGGGCAAGGAACATTAAAATGGCAGACTGCTTCTTTCCTTCTTCTAGCTGGTTCGGTCCATCTAACTTTAACCTTCGTTCTTGCTCACTTTTTGAGAGCCCTTCTTCCATCCTGCTGTTAAGAATGGATTCAATTTCGTCTTGCGGCAGCTGGTACCAATTCATAGCTTCCACCTCTGATAAGATTAGTTAATAGCATTTATATGCAGGCATGTCCGCAAAAATGCTATACTATGAATCAGAAATAAGAGGTGACCATAACATGAGTTTTGACGGAATAATGACACGTGCCATAACAACTGAACTACAAAACACACTTACTTCAGGACGTATCTCAAAAGTTTATCAGCCACATAAGACAGATCTTGTTTTTACAATCCGTGCGAATGGAAAAAATCATAAACTTTTATTATCTGCGAATCCTTCATTCGCAAGAGTGCATCTCACTGAACATACGTATGAGAATCCAGATACTCCTCCTATGTTCTGTATGCTTCTTAGAAAGCATCTGGAAGGCGCTTTTATTGAAAAAATTGAACAGCTTGATCTTGAGAGAATCATAACAATTACCGTTAAAAATAGAGATGAGATCGGGGACGAAACGACTAAAGTACTTTATATCGAAATCATGGGAAGACACAGCAACATTATTCTAGTCGACCAAAAATCACAGAAGATTGTTGATAGTATCAAGCACATTCCTAGCTTTCAGAACCGTCATCGTACCATCCTTCCAGGCTTTGAGTACATCATGCCTCCTGCGCAAGAAAAAACAGATCCTTTTACAGTGACAAATGTAGATGAATTTGTTTCTAAGATTTCTTGGAACGAAGGAAAAATGGATAAACAACTCGTAACCAGATTCAGCGGTTTCTCTCCTTTAATCGCTAAAGAAATCGTGCATAGAGCAGGACTTTCGGTTAAAAACGAAGTGGCAGACGCCTTTTTCAGTGTGATGAAGCAATTATCAGATCAAGAATATGAACCTCAAATGATCACAAACGATAAGAAAGAATATTTTTCTATTCTCCCTCTTCATCATGTGACAGGGGAGATCCGATCCTTTGATACGGTCAGTCAGATGCTCGATCGGTATTTTTATGGTAAAGCAGATCGTGACCGAATCAAACAGCAAGCAAACGATCTTGAAAAATATCTCTCGAACGAATATGACAAGATAAAGAAAAAGATAGGAAAATTAGAGAAAGAACTTCAGCAAACGCATAATGCCGAGGAGTATCAACGAAAGGGAGAACTTCTCACCGCTTATATGTATTTGGCGAAAAAGGGAGATCGTGAAGTTGAGGTAGAAGACTACTTCACTGAAGATCAACCACTTGTAAAAATCACGCTTGATCCTCTTAAAACACCTGCTGATAATGCGCAGAGCTACTTCAAAAAATATGGAAAACTAAAAAAATCAGTTTCTATTATTAAAGATCAGATCGAAAAAGCAAAGAATGAATTGCTTTATTTTGAGCGTCTGATCGTTCAGATGGATTCAGCATCCATGAAAGATGTTGAAGAAATTAGAGAAGAGCTTGGTGAAGGCGGTTATTTGAAACATAGACAAAGTAAGAACAAGAAAAAGCAAAACAAGACGCCTCAGCCTGAAAAGTTCACATCTACTGATGGAACAGAGATCTTAGTCGGTAAAAATAATAAACAGAACGACTATCTGACCTTTAAGTTATCGAGAGCAAATGAAACATGGCTTCATACGAAGGACATTCCAGGTTCTCATGTTCTGATTCGGTCTTTGAGTCCAAGTGAAACAGCTATTAAGGAGGCTGCTGTTTTGGCAGGTTTTTTCAGCAAAGCAAAAAATTCGAGTTCGGTTCCTGTTGATTTTACGTTAGTAAAACATGTGAAGAAGCCTAATGGGGCAAAGCCTGGATTTGTTATTTATGACAATCAGCAGACGCTTTTCGTGACGCCGGATGAAGATCTTGTTTTCCGTTTAAAAAAGTAGCCTTTTTTGGTAAGACCGTATGCAATGATGTTTTTGAATGTGTTGATTTCCACTTCAGGTTGCTCGCTTTCCGGGGGGGCGTGCGGTGAGCCTCTTAGCGCTATGCGCTATTAAGAGTCTCACCTGTCCCGCTAATCCCCCAGGAGTCTCGCACCTTACGCTCCAATCAAGTATTCAGTGAAGTATTTTAATACATTTGAAGTCTAAATACAGGATGTTATTTAAACCGTGCTGTTTTAAATACTCTGAAACTCCTTTGCATCTATCAGAAATAGATTATGACCATAAAAACACGTTTCAGAAAGCACTAATTAAAAAACGCAGAGCAGCTTAATTTTAGCTGTTCTGCGTTTTTTTTGCTTTACTGATAATGGCGAGGCCACCTAACACTTCATAATGTTGAACCTCAGTAAAATGCAGGTTGTGCAGTAACTCTGCCATTTCATCTGTTGAATAGCGGTGTCTTCTCGTACTTACGTTAGACCATTTTAAAAGTGCTGTTCGTTCGAACCCAGAGATACCGTTTTCCTTTGCGAAAGAAGCAGCGTTTTCTTGACTCATTTTTCCACTCGGATTCAGCATGACGATTTGACCATCATCTTTTAGAACGCGATGAACCTCACTGATTCCTTTAGCTGGATCGGGCAATAAAAACATTACACAAGTGGATAATGCTAGATCAAACGAATGATCTGTAAACGGAAGATTCTCAGCATCTGCAACGATAAACTCACTTTTACCACTTAATTCATGATAAAAGAACTGCTGAATACTAGCCTTGATCATCTCTGACGACAGATCTACGCCAACAAGTCGATTCGCTTCCTCAGCTCCACGCAACAGCAATCTTCCCGTTCCGCATCCCACGTCTAGAACTTCTTTTTCACTCCATGACCCTGTTACTTCTTTTAAATGATCATGAACTTCCTTAAGCCAAGTCGTCCTTGCCATGCTATCAAAAAAGGAAACAAGCTCATCAAATTCTTCACCGTTCATTTTTCTCAAAATGTTAATCTCCTTAAGAAAACTATTTGGAAAAAGAGGCAGCTCCCCAGTGTTCTGGGTCTTGTTGCCATTCTTTTAATAAAGAAAGCCCTTGTTCACTTATCTTTCCGCTTTCTTGTGCTTCCTCTATTAATGTACTAAAGTTTGTTACGGTTTGAAAAGAAATATCCAACTCACCGAGTTCTATATCTGCCTTTTTCAGACCATAACTAAAAATGGCTACAACACCGAGCACTTCAATCCCTGCTTCACGAAGAGCTAGTACGGATTGAATAGAGCTTTTACCGGTTGAGATCAAGTCTTCAACAACAACTGCCTTCTTACTTTTATTCGTTAATCCTTCGATCTGATTCGTTTTCCCATGAGCTTTCGCACTAGATCTTACGTAACACATCGGTAATTCCATCTGATCCGCTACGAAGGCAGCATGTGGAATACCTGCTGTTGCTGTTCCGGCGATAAGATCAGCTTCTGGGTAATGCTTCTCTATTAACGCGGAAAGCTCCCCAGCTACTTGTTTACGAATCTCGGGATACGCAATAATCAACCGGTTATCGCAATAAATGGGAGACTTCATCCCAGAGGACCACGTGTATGGATTTTCTGGTGACAGAGTTACTGCCTCAATGTTAAGCAAATGTTGGGAAGTTGTTGTTTTCATGACTATCTCTCCATTCATTTAATATTTCAGAATAAGTTGTAACAGGTGTGTCTGATTGTGTGATACTTCTGCCGATCACCATATAATCCGATCCTTTTAACGCAGCTTCTCTTGGTGTAGCAACACGAGCTTGGTCATGAGTATCAGAGCCGCTCGGACGAATCCCTGGAGTGACAGTCAAAAAGTTCTTTCCACAAACATCCTTGATCTTCATAGCTTCGTGCACGGAGCAAACGACACCATCTAATCCTGCCTTTTTCGCAAGATCTGCATAATGAGTCACACATTCTTTCATATCAACATTCTTGATCAAGAGCTCTTCAATCAATACTTTTTCTGTTGTACTTGTAAGCTGTGTGACCGCAATTAATTTTGTATGATGAGCACCTGCTGCTAGTAGCCCTTCTTTTGCAGCTCTCATCATTTGAGTTCCGCCTGCGGCATGAACGTTCACCATGTCAATATTGAGTCCACCGAGGACTTTCATGGCTTTATGAACAGTAGTCGGAATATCATGTAGTTTTAAATCCAAGAAGATGCGAAAGTTTTTTTCTTTTAGCCATTTGATAAAAGAAGGTCCTTCCGCATAAAAAAGTTCCATACCAACTTTCACATAAGGAGACTGTCCTTCAAAGCTTGATAGGAAGGATTTAGCTTGATCTGCATTCTTAAAATCTAACGCGATGATAACGGGGTTTTCCATTGCTTCGTACTCCTTCCTGTCATCTCACTAATATTTTCTACACCAATTTCATCTAACAGCTTAGGAAGTTGCTCGATGATCTCAGGACAAACATAAGGATTTACAAAGTTTGCTGTACCGACTGCAACAGCTGATGCACCAGCAGACATCATCTCAAGAACATCTTCAGCTGTGCTGACACCGCCCATACCGATAATCGGAAGTGATACCTTTTGACTTACTTCATAGATCATCCGAATGGCTACAGGTTTTATGGCTGGTCCTGAAAGTCCGCCCGTCTTATTTGCCAATATTGGATGACCTGTTCTCCAATCGAGCTTCATACCAACTAGTGTATTGATCATTGAAAGACCATCAGCGCCTGCTTCCTCTACTGCTTGTGCCATCTCAACAATGTTAGAGACATTGGGCGAGAGCTTCACGTAAACGGGTTTTTCAGATACGGCTTTCACTTTTCTTGTCAAATCTGCAGCAGATTTGTAGTGTGTTCCAAACTGTATCCCGCCTTCTTTCACGTTTGGACACGAAATGTTAAGTTCTACAGCAGATATTCGAGCGGATGAAGAGATCTGTCTTGTAACTTCGATATACTCTTCTTCTGTAGATCCTGCAATATTAGCTAATATCGGAATGTTATAAGGTTCCAAAGCAGGAATTTCATTTTCTATTATTTTCTTTACGCCTGGGTTTTGAAGTCCGATTGCATTTAACATTCCGCTTTCTGTTTCAGCTACACGAGGGGTAGGATTACCGAAACGTCCCTCTAGAGTAGCTGCTTTTATCGTAATACCACCTAGTACACTTAAGTCATACCACTTGGCATATTCTTTTCCGAATCCAAAACAGCCGGATGCAGGAAGGATAGGATTTTTCATATTTAACCCTGGCAATGAAACATGCAGCCTACTCATAGTACAACCTCCCCCATCTTAAATACCGGTCCATCACTGCAGATTTTCACATATCCTGATTCTCTCGTTTCGGTTGGACATACACAGGCAAAACATGCGCCTATTCCACAGCCCATTCGTTCTTCTAATGAAATATATCCCCGAAGACCTACCGCTCTCTCTTCTACTGCTTTCAGCATGATCGCCGGTCCAACAGAGTAGATGACAGGTTCATTTTCAACGACGTTCATCATCGCATCTGTTACAAATCCTTTTATTCCAAGAGATCCATCTACAGTAGTCACGATCGTTTCTCCGATATCTTTGAACTTTTCGATGTAGAAGCTGTCCTCAATTGATTGATAACCTAGAATAAATGTTACTTCTATTCCTTTTTTCTTTAGATGTTTACCAAGGTAATACAAGGGGGGCACTCCTATTCCTCCCCCAATGAGCAGTGCATTTTTGTTTTTATCCATTTCAGCTAGATCAAATCCGTTACCTAGCGGACCTAGTACATCTACAACTTCACCTGCTGATTTTTGACTAAGCTGTTTTGTACCTTCACCTTGTGCACGGTACAAGAGTGTTACTTCTTCTCGGTCAAGATCGACATCACAGATCGAAAGTGGTCGGCGTAATAGTTTTGAAGAATGATTTCCTACAGAGACATGGAGAAACTGACCAGGTGTAGTCATGTTACCTACACCAGAGCCAGTCAATTTCATCTCAAATATATTTCTAGCGATCTCTATGTTCGATGTAACGTTCAACAAGTGCTTCTTCATACGAGCACCTTGTCTTTTTTTGTGAATGCTGAGAGCGCGTGTGCTGAGAACGAGATAGACTCAAGTACTTCTAATAGAGCGACTGACGTATCTATGTTTGTCAAACATACCACTCCGTTCTCTGCGCATTCTCTTCGAATGCGGAATCCGTCTCTCGCCGGAATCTTCCCTTTTGTTAACGTGTTCACTACAAATTGCGCTTCGTCTTTACGAATAACATCTAGGAGATTTCTTCCTTCAGATCCGATCTTGCCAACAACGTCAACTGGGATACCTTCTTGTTCAATGATGTTCGCCGTTCCTTCTGTTGCCATAATTGTATAACCGATCTCATAAAATCTCTTTACCATCTCAAGCGCTTCTTCTTTGTCTTTATCTGCTACCGTAAAGAGTACAGTTCCGTGCGTTGGAATTTTCATACCAGATGCGATCAAGCCTTTGTAGAGTGCTTTTTGAAGATTCTTATCTCTTCCCATGACTTCACCTGTTGATTTCATCTCAGGTCCTAAATACGTATCCACACGACGTAGTTTAGCGAACGAGAACACAGGAACCTTAACGGAAACTTCATCTGCTTCCTTCTGATAACCCGTTTCGTATCCTTGACTAACTAGATTCTCACCTAGAATGACTTTTGTAGCGACGTTAGCCATCGGTACACCCGTTATCTTACTTAAAAATGGTACTGTACGGCTTGAGCGCGGATTCACTTCAAGTACATACACTTCATTCTTATGCCAAACGAACTGGATGTTCAAAAGTCCGATGATCTTCAAACCTTTTGCGATTGAAATCGTTCTGTCAATGATCTTCTGTTTGATCTCTTCAGGCAGCGTTTGAGGAGGATAAACGGCGATTGAATCTCCAGAGTGAACACCTGCACGCTCTATATGCTCCATCATTCCTGGGATGAAAACATCTTGTCCGTCTGAGATCGCATCTACTTCGATCTCTTTTCCTTCCAAATATCTATCGACTAGTACCGGATGATCGGGATTTACTTTAGCTGCGTTCTCCATATACTGCAGAAGCTCGCTTTCTTGGTACACGATCTCCATTGCTCTACCACCAAGCACGTATGACGGACGAACGAGAACAGGATATCCGATTGAATTCGCGATAGTAACTGCATCCTTAACGGAAAATGCTGTTTTTCCAGCCGGTTGCGGAATCCCTAGCTGTTTCATCACTTGTTCAAATCGCTCTCTATCTTCAGCTAGGTCCATGCTGTCTAGAGATGTTCCGAGGATTTTAATCCCTCTTCTTTCAAGCTCTTCTGAGAGATTGATCGCTGTTTGACCACCGAATTGTACGATAACGCCTTCAGGCTTCTCATGATCGATCACATGCATAACATCTTCTACAGTTAGCGGTTCGAAATAGAGCTTGTCTGACATGCTAAAGTCAGTAGAAACTGTTTCTGGGTTGTTATTGATGATGATCGCTTCATAACCTGCTTCTTGAATCGCCCATACCGTATGAACGGTCGCATAATCAAACTCAATACCTTGTCCGATTCTGATCGGACCAGATCCTAGAACGACCACACTCTTTTTGTCAGTGATGATTGACTCATCTTCTTCTGCATAAGTGCCGTAATAATAAGGTGTAGCGGATTCAAACTCTGCCGCACACGTGTCAACCATCTTGAAGACCGGCTTGATTCTCTCGTTCAATCGGAACTGATACAAATCGTACTCGTCCATTTCCCAAGCTTCTGCAATCCAACGATCGCTGAATCCTTTTTCTTTTGCTTTCTTTAAAATGACTGCATCTTTCTTACGTTCTTTTACACGTTTCTCTAAAAGAATAATGCCATGCAGCTTTTCTAAGAAGAAATAATCAATCTTTGTCCATTCATGTATCTGTTCTACCGTAATCCCCATTCTTAGTGCTTCAGCAATGTAGAACAGCCTTTCATCATCTGCTCTCAAGATTTTTTCTTGTACTTCAGATTCTGTTAAGTTTTTCTCTTTCACATCAAGGTGGAAAGCGGAAATCTCAAGAGATCGTACCGCTTTTAAAAGTGACTCTTCAAAGTTACGTCCGATCGCCATAACTTCCCCTGTCGCTTTCATCTGTGTTCCAAGCTTACGGTTCGCTCCTTCGAACTTATCAAACGGCCATCTCGGAATCTTTGAAACGATATAATCAAGTGCCGGCTCGAAACATGCATAAGTAGTTCCCGTCACAGGGTTTTTGATCTCATCGAGTGTGTATCCTACTGCGATCTTTGCTGCTAACTTCGCGATCGGATAACCTGTCGCTTTAGAAGCTAATGCAGACGAACGGCTTACACGTGGATTTACTTCGATCACATAATATTGTGAGCTTTCAGGATCTAGCGCAAGCTGTACGTTACAGCCTCCTTCAATTTTTAGTGCTCTTATAATTTTTAAGGACGCGTTTCGTAAAAGCTGATAATCTCTATCCGTAAGCGTTTGACTTGGTGCTACCACGATTGAGTCACCAGTGTGAATACCTACTGGGTCAATGTTTTCCATATTACACACAACGATTGCCGTATCGTTCTTATCACGCATCACTTCATATTCGATCTCTTTGAATCCCGCGATACTTTTTTCGATCAATACTTGTCCTACAGGACTTGCATGCAATCCAGATGGCGTAATCTCCAAGAACTCTTCTTCATTTGTTACGATTCCGCCACCTGTCCCACCAAGCGTAAACGCAGGACGGATGATTACTGGATAGCCGTTCTCGGCAACGAATGCTCTTGCTTCTTCCATGTTATGAACGATTGCACTCTCAGGCACTGGCTCGTTCAACTCTCTCATCAACTCTCTAAACAAGTCACGATCTTCTGCCTGTTGAATCGAAGGAAGTTTTGTACCTAATAGTTCTACGTTGTATTCTTCTAGAACGCCTGAGTTAAAAAGTTCAACTGCTAGGTTAAGACCAGTTTGTCCGCCAAGTGTGGCAAGCAGTCCATCAGGACGTTCTTGACGTATGATACGAGATACAAACTCTAGAGTTAGAGGTTCGATATACACTTTATCCGCCATATTTGGATCTGTCATGATCGTCGCAGGATTAGAGTTTACAAGTACAACTTCATACCCTTCTTCTTTTAAGGCTTGGCAAGCCTGTGTACCCGCATAATCAAATTCTGCAGCTTGTCCAATTACGATCGGCCCAGAACCAATCACTAGTATTTTTCGGATGTCATGTCGTTTAGGCATATTGCATCAAACCTTCTTTCTTCGTTGTTTTTATCATGTTCATGAAGTCATCAAAAATCGGATTCGAGTCTTGTGGTCCTGGTGAAGCTTCTGGATGATACTGAATTGAAAACGCTGGTTTTTCTTTATGTTTCAACCCTTCTACAGTTCCATCATTTACGGCTTGGTGTGTTAGAACGAGATCTGAATTCTTTAAAGACTCTTCTGTTACAGCATAACCATGGTTTTGTGAAGTGAGGGCAATCTTACCTGTCTCAAGATCTTTTACCGGATGGTTAGAACCTCGGTGTCCAAACTTTAGCTTCTCAGTATCCGCACCGCATGCAAGAGCTAAAAGCTGATGTCCTAAACAGATTCCTAAGATTGGGATGTTATTTTTTAAAAGCTCTTGAATCATTGTTATTCCTGAGTGTACGTCTTTTGGATCTCCAGGTCCGTTACTCAAAAGCACACCATCAGGCTGAAGACGAATGATATCTGCTGCTGATGTGTTGTGCGGAACAACGATCACATCACATAATCTTCTAGATAACTCTCGTAACATTCCACTTTTCACTCCAAAATCTACGACTACTACTCGATAACCGCTGTTTGGTAAGTGATATGGTGTTTTTGTTGATACTTTTGTCACTTGATTCGTTATTCGCTCTTCGGCATTCAAGTTCTTTATCACTTCTTCAGCATTCTCAATAGAATTTGTCATTCTGCCTTTTAGCGTTCCATGCTGTCGAATCTTTCTTGTAAGTTTACGTGTGTCAATGCCATATAAACCTGGAATATCTTTTGCTGTCAGCCAGCTGCTTAAAGACTGCATGCCTTCATGATGATTTGGAAACTCAGCATGCTCATTCACAATGATTCCGCTCGTTGCAGGACGAATCGATTCATAGTCAGAACGGTTGATTCCGTAATTCCCCACTAGTGGATACGTAAAGCAGATAATTTGATCACAATAAGAAGGATCAGTCATCACTTCTTGATATCCTGTCATACTCGTTGTGAATACTACCTCACCACTCGATTCACGTTGTGAACCAAAAGCTAATCCGTTAAAAATCGTTCCATCTTCTAAAATTAAGTAGCGTTTCATACTAAGCTCTCCTCTCGTTGATAAACAAGCTTTCCACCAAAAATGGTCGCAACCGGCCATCCTATACAGTTCCAGCTGTCAAACGGTGTGTTCTTTCCTTTAGAAACAAAATCCTTAGCATTGATTTTTTCTTCTTTTTCTAGGTCGATGATTGTAAGATCTGCAAGTGAACCTTCTTCAAGTTTCCCGTATGGCAGATTAAAGCTTTCAGAAGGCTTCTTCGTCATCTTGTCCACAAGTTCTTGCAGCGTGAATAGATTCTTTTTCACAACAAGCTCTGTATATAGAAGAGGAAAAGCTGTTTCCAAACCTACAATTCCAAAAGGTGCAAGTTCAACATTCTGTGATTTCTCTTCTTCACTATGTGGAGCATGGTCCGTTGCGATAAAATCTAGCGTGCCATCTTTTAGTCCCTCTATTAATGCCTGGCGATCTACTTCACTTCTTAAAGGCGGGTTCATTTTATAATGCGTATCGTTAGCCTTAATGTCTTTATCACTTAAGATCAAATGATGAGGCGTAACTTCTGCAGTGACTTTAATTCCTGCTCGTTTTGCATCCCTAATGACTCGAACTGATTCTTTCGTACTTACGTGACAAACGTGATATCTAGCATCTGCCGCTTCAGCGAGTAATACATCACGTGCGATGTGAACAGATTCACTTACAGATGGAATTCCAGGCAGGTTTTCTTTTTTCGTAAACTCACCTTCGTGGAATGCGCCTCCTTTAGGAAGAAGCGTATTGTCTTCACAATGTGCTACGATGACAGCTCCATAGCGATTTGCCTCCTTCATCGCGCTTAACAACATCCCCGCTGACTGCACTCCCACTCCATCATCCGTAAAAGCGAATGCGCCACCCTCTAGAAGTGTTTCAAAGTCTGTGAGTTCACTCCCAATCTGTCTCGTAGTAATAGATGCGTAAGGAAGTACTCTGCAGTTTGCCGTGTCTTTGATCTTACTCTGTACAAGAGCTAATGTTTCTTTACTATCTGGTACAGGTCGCGTGTTTGGCATCGCAGCAAGAGTTGTATAGCCACCCTTTATTGCCGCTTTCGTTCCTGATGCGATAGTCTCTTTATGTTCTCCACCAGGCTCTCTCAAGTGAACATGAAGATCTACAAAGCCTGGAGTTACTAACTTTCCTTCAACATCAAACACTTCATGATTCTCTATCGCGATATCTTTCTCTACCTTTTGAATTCTGTTATCCACAATTAAGATATCCGTTTGCAAAAGATTGTTGTTTCCGTCTAGAACCTTAGCGTTTTTTAATAAGTAGCTCATTGTTTATAGCCTCCTGATTCGTATTCAACGCCCATCTCAATACTGCCATTCGTATAAAAACACCATTCTGAACTTGCTTAAATATTCTTGAGCGCTCACACTCTACAAGTTCATCTGCTAGTTCAACGCCACGATTTACAGGTGCTGGATGCATGATGATGCTGTGTGCTTTCATCCTTTTCTCTCGTTCAACCGTTAGTCCATATTGTTGATGATAATCTTCTTTCGTGAGATGCATTGAAGCGCTATGTCTTTCGTGTTGTATTCTTAGCATCATAAGAGCATCAGCTTCCTCGATTGCCTCATCCATCGGAATAAAGTCGTCTTTCCATTCATCTACGAACCATTCTTCTGGACCAGAAAACAACACTCTAGCTCCCATTTTTCTAAGGACTTCTGCGTTTGACCGAGCAACACGGCTATGTAGGATGTCGCCTACTATTACAACCGTTAATCCCTGTAGTACGATGAATTCTTGTTGAATCGTTAATAGATCTAACAGAGATTGAGTCGGGTGATTGCCACAGCCATCACCTGCGTTGATGATCGGAACATTTATTTTTTCAGCTAAGCCGTCGAAATAGCGATCTTCAGGATGCCTGATAACAAATGCCTCCACTCCTATTTCCTCTAGCGTTCGTAACGTATCATAAAGCGTCTCTCCTTTTTGCACGGAGGAACCGTTAACTTCTACGTTTAAAGGTTTCATGCCAAGTCTGTGTTCTGCAGCTTCAAAACTGAACCTTGTTCTTGTACTTGGCTCAAAAAATAAATTCGCGATCAACTTTTGCTTGAAGATCTCATCTTGCTTTCCGCTTTTAAACTCTTCTGCTTTTCGCAATATGAACTGAATGTCTTCGTTCGATAACTCATTCATCGTTAGTAAATGGTTCATCCCAATCTCTCCTTTTGACATAAAAATAGCACCCTGAAGTTTTTTCAGGGTGCTCTAAACAGAAGAAGAACATCGTTCCTCTCATGTCGTCACCCTTTTAAGTCTCTCGTACTTAGTTAAAAGGTGTTTTATGCGGCTGTGTCGTTATCGTTTGTTTTGAACATCTTGTTTATCAGATCTTTGTCATCCTCTCGTCCTGGGAGCACCAGATTTAACATGATACCGATAAGCGTTGCTAATGCCATTCCAGCAATTTCAAAGTTCGAATTAATCTTTAATGCTGCTCCACCTATACCTGTTACTAAGATTACGGATGAGATGATTAAGTTTCTTTTGTTTCCAAAATCGATATTGTTGTCTACTAACATACGTAAACCAGAAGATGCTATGATTCCGAATAATAGGATGGATACCCCTCCCATAACCGCTGTAGGAATAGTACTGATCAGTGCTGTTACTTTTCCAGAGAATCCGAACAGAATGGCCGTTACTGCTGCCCCTCCGATCACGAAGACTGAATAGACGCGCGTTATTGCTAACACTCCGATATTTTCACCATACGTTGTTACAGGAGGTCCTCCGATAAATGAACCGATGATTACTCCCATTCCATCACCTAAGATCGAACGATGAAGACCTGGTTTTTCAATAAAGTTTCGGCCGACTACTTTTGAAAGCACGAGCTGATGTCCGATATGTTCTGCTATCGTTACCGCAGCCACTGGCATCATGATTATTGCGATGCTCCATGTAAAGTCAGGTGTATAGTTTACAAAAGGTACGAAGAAATCTGGAGCTTGAATCCATTTCGCTTCTGCTACTTTTGAAAAATCTACGATTCCTCTGAAGTACGCAAAAGTAAAGCCTGCTATGATACCGATCAGAATCGGGATGATTCCTAAAATTCCTCTGAAGAAGATCGAACATACAATCGTTACTCCGAGAGTAAATAATGCTACTGTAAAGTGCATCAAACTATATTTTTCTGTTGCCGGATCGTTCATCGCCATACCCACTGCTACGTTTGCTAATCCTAAACCGATTACGATAATAACCGGACCGACTACAACAGGTGGTAACACTCTCATCAGCCACTTAAAACCGAATCCTTTGATCAAAAGAGCTACAACTCCGTAAACCAAACCCGCTAAAAAGCTTCCTAGCATAGCTGCTTCTGGGCCTCCAAAAGCTTTTACCGTTAAGATCGGTGTTATAAAGGCAAAACTTGATCCGAGATAAGCAGGAATTTGTCCTTTTGTTACTAAAAGATAAGCTAGCGTTGCAAGTCCACTTGATACGAGTGCCACACCTGGGTGAAGACCCACTAAGAATGGTACTAGCACTGTAGCACCAAACATGGCGAATAAGTGCTGCAAGCTCAACGTTAACCACTGAACCGGTGATGGTTTATCATGTACATCTAAAATCGCTTTTGTCTGGTTTTCCATATTATTGACCTCCTGATTGGTAACACTTATATTTGCAAAGGATATAGAGTTTTCAGCTCTTTGCAATAAAAAAACCTCTTCTGCTTTTTGCAAAAGAGGCCGCGGAGGCACAAGTGTACACGTATCGTGCCACTTGATCAATACCTCCCTTGCCAGCCTCTCTGGACTGAATTTAAAGGGACTTATTTAGTTGTTGAGATAGATACTTCATCGAACCCATCTACTTCTATTAAAGAAGCGGAGATGATTTCTTCACTCGATGTTGGAACATTCTTTCCAACATAATCAGCTCGAATCGGAAGCTCTCTATGTCCTCTGTCAATGAGAACCGCAAGCTGTATATTAGAAGCTCGTCCTAGATCCATGATGGCATCCATTCCAGCTCTAACTGTTCTTCCTGTATAAAGAACATCATCTACTAGGATTATCTTTTTGTCTGTCACTTCAACTGGAATATCCGTTCCTTTTACTTCAGGCTCAGAATTATCCGTTTTGATCTTAAGATCATCTCGGTACAATGTGATATCAATGACACCTACTGAAACAGCGTTCCCTTCAATCTGTTCGATGCGTTCAGCTAAGCGCTTTGCAAGAAATTCCCCACGGGTCTTTATGCCAGCTAATACGATGTCTGTAACTCCCTTATTTCGCTCAATAATCTCATGCGCGATCCGAGTAAGTGCTCTTCTGATTGCTTGATCATCCATTAATACTGTTTTTGACATAAACTAACCCTCCTTTTAAAACTTGTTGCCTTTAACCGTTAATTCCAAAAAAAAATCCTCCCGTCACGCATGACGAGAGGATAGAGAAATCCTAAGTAAGAATTCTCATAAAAAACGTTTCCTTCTCAGCCTCACGGGACTAAAGTTAAAGGACTATTTAAGTTACATTGATTATGACAAACCCTTAAACGTTTGTCAACTTCTTTTCTCTAACAGATCCAATAGTTCAATCATGTCAGCTGGGATTTCTCGTTCAAATTCCATATATTCACCCGTGCTAGGATGATCAAATCCTAATGTTTGTGCATGAAGTGCTTGACCTTCGATCTGCAGTGTCTTTGAAGGACCATACTTCGGATCTCCGGCTAATGGGAATCCAATATATTTCATATGAACACGAATTTGGTGTGTACGTCCTGTTTCTAGCTGACATTCCACAAACGTGTAATTCGTAAACCGTTTGATCACATTAAAATGAGTAACAGCATCACGGCTGTTTTCATCGGTTACGGTCATTTTTTGACGATCACTCTTGTCTCTTCCGATCGGTGCATCAATCGTACCTTGGTCATGTGGCATGACTCCATGAACGATCGCTTTATAAACACGTGTTGTGGTTTTGGCTTTAAGCTGATCAACCAGCGATTCATGTGCCTTATCATTTTTTGCAACCATCAATAGACCAGATGTATCTTTATCGATACGGTGAACGATCCCTGGTCGAAGTACACCATTGATGCCAGATAGATCTTTGCAGTGTGCCATAAGACCGTTTACTAGTGTTCCGCTATAATGCCCAGGTGCCGGATGAACAACCATCCCGCGTGGCTTATTCACAACAAGTACATCAGAATCTTCATACACAATATCCAGATTCATCTCTTCTGGTACAACATCAAGTACTTCTGGTTCTGGAATATCAATCTCTATCTCATCACCAGTGGCACATTTATAATTTGACTTTACTGGTTTTCCTTCTAACAATACGATTTTATCTTTGATCCAGTTTTGAATCTGAGAACGTGACCAATCATCTTGTACATCAGATAAAACTTTATCAATACGGTTTCCTGCTTGTTCAGGGGTTACCGTATATTCAAATTTGTTCATTTTCTGGCTCCTTCTTTTTGCTTTCCATAAAACTTTGAATAAAAATCAAACCAACACCTACAACGAGTGCACTGTCGGCTACATTAAAAATCGGGAAGTCATAGCTGCCGATGTAAACATTCAGAAAATCAACAACTTCTCCGCGAAGCAAACGATCGATAAAATTACCAACAGCTCCTCCTAATACAAGTGCTAACGCCGTTTTAAGGAGTGTATCATGTGCGTGTTTTTGTAGGTAATAAACAACTGCACCGACAACAATAACGGTAATAATGATAAAAAAGTATCGCTGATCTTGGAGAATACCAAATGCGGCTCCCCTGTTTCGGTGAGAGGTTATGTAGAATACTTGATCAATAACAGGAATAGATTGCCCTAATTCCATATTCTTTACGATTAGCCACTTTGTCACCTGGTCGATTACCAAGATAAACAAAGCTACAAGATAATAAAACAATAGAACTCCTCCGATACAGAAATTAATGTCTTTATGAATTGTAGCACAGCCATCGGACGTTCTACAATTTAATTTGTGTCTGACATCAATGAAGTACACCATAACAAACAAAAATCCCGCAAAATGCGGGATTTTCTTAATAGGTTGTGTCAACTTTGTTGCTCTTGTAAGTAGTTGATCTCCGTTCCAGGTTGCTTCGCTTTCCGCGGGGCGACCGGTGAGCCCCTTGACGCTTCGCGCCCTTAAGGGTCTCACCTGTCCGCTCGTCCCGCAGGAGTCTCGCACCTTACACTCCGATCAACTTTCAAAGAAGAAAAAGAAAGTACAAGAACTTTTATAGATTTATCTGTTTAAATCACTGATACTTTTAAGCGTAGTGCTTTTCAACGATCTCTGCGCAGCTTGCACAAAGTGTTGGATGACTCTCGTTCTGCCCAACATCTTCAGAAACAACCCAGCAGCGTTCACAAGTTTCACCTTCTGCAGAGCTAACTGAAACAGCAACATGCTCATACACGCCTGCAGAGTCCGGAGCTTCTGACTTCAATCCTCCAACTTCAGCTTTAGAAACGATAAAGAGCTTATTCAAGTCCCCTACTGATTCTAACCATGGTTTTAAAGCTTCTGTCGGATAAAGAGTAATGGATGCAGTTAATGACTTACCAATTGTTTTTTGGCTTCTTGCTTCTTCAAGTGCTTTTAATACTTCATCACGAACATCCATGAATACATCCCAGTCTTTTTCAAGCTTTTCAGTACCTTGGTAGTTCTTCACTTCTGGCATTGTTGTTAATTGAACACTCACTTCATCAACGCCTGGAATGTATTCCCATACTTCATCAGCTGTATGAGAAAGGACAGGAGCTGAAAGCTTAGTAAGTGCCATTAGTGATTGATAAAGCACAGTTTGGATGCTACGACGTTTATGATCGTCTTCTGCTTGAATATATAGAGTATCTTTTGCCATATCTAGATAGAAAGAACTTAACTCAATCGTACAGAAGTTGTGAATCGTATTATATACCGTGATAAACTGATATTCTTCGTAAGCTTTTTTCACTTTAGCTACTACTTTATCAAGTTTAACCATCATGTATTTTTCAAGATCAGGCATATCTTCAAATTTTACAGAATGCTGCTTCGGATCAAATCCATGCAAGTTACCTAACAAGAAACGAAGTGTATTTCTGATCTTACGGTATACTTCAGCAACTTGTTTTAAGATGTCGTCTGATACACGTACGTCTGATTGGTAATCAACAGACGATACCCATAAACGGATGATATCGGCACCTAACTGCTTCATCACCTTGATCGGATCTAATGTATTACCAATTGACTTACTCATCTTACGTCCTTCTCCATCGAGAACGAAACCATGGCTTAATACAGCTTTGTAAGGAGCTTTACCAGTGATTGCAACAGATGTAGAAAGAGAAGAGTTAAACCATCCACGATATTGGTCAGATCCTTCAAGATAAAGATCTGCAGGTCTTACTAAATTCTCTCTCTCTTCAAGAACACCCCAGTGAGATGTACCCGAATCAAACCAAACGTCCATGATATCTGTCTCTTTTGAGAAACGGCCATTTGGGCTATGTGGTGAAGTAAATCCTTCCGGAAGCAAATCTTTTGCATCTCTTTCAAACCAGATGTTTGATCCATGCTCTCTGAACAATTCTACAACATGACTGATCGTTTCTTCTGTAAGAATTGCTTCGCCATCTTCGCCGTAAAAGACTGGAATTGGAACACCCCAAGCTCTTTGACGAGAGATACACCAGTCTTCACGATCTTTGATCATGTTGTGTAAACGTGTTTCACCCCAAGTTGGAACCCAGTTTACTTCTTCAATCGCACGAAGCATATCTTCACGGATTCCTTTGATCGAAGCAAACCATTGAGCAGTTGCACGGAAGATTACCGGTTTTTTCGTTCTCCAATCATGCGGATAAGAGTGTGTGATGAATGAAAGCTTTAGAAGAGCACCATTTTCTTGTAATTGTTCAGTAATCGGCTTATTCGCTTCATCATAGAACAATCCTTCAAATCCAGGTGCTTCTTTCGTCATAACACCTCTGTCATCAACAGGACACAATACTTCTAATCCGTATTTCTTACCTACTAAAAAGTCATCTTCACCGTGACCAGGAGCTGTATGAACACAACCAGTACCTGCATCCGTTGTTACATGGTCGCCAAGCATAACTAGTGAATCACGGTCATATAAAGGATGACTGGCTACGGCATGCTCAATGTCGGCACCTTTAAAGCGTTTCACTACTTCAGCTTGATCCCACTCAAATTCTTTCGTCAGTGATTCTAATAGTGCTTCAGCTACAACATATTTTCCATTTTCCGTTTGAACAGAAACGTAATCTAATTCTGGATGAACAGAGATTCCTAAGTTCGCTGGAATCGTCCATGGAGTCGTTGTCCAGATTACAAGTTTCTCATCTGCATCAAGAACACCTTTTCCATCCTTTACATCAAATGCTACATAGATAGAAGCTGAACGTTTATCTTGGTACTCAATCTCTGCTTCTGCTAATGCAGATTCCGATGAAGGAGACCAATATACTGGTTTTAAACCTTTGTAGATCAAATCTCTTTTGGCCATTTCGCCAAATACTTCGATCTGTCGAGCTTCGTAACCTTTATCTAACGTGATATAAGGGTTTTCCCAATCTCCACGAACACCTAGACGTTTAAACTGCTCACGTTGATGATCGACTTGTTTCAGCGCATACTCTTCACAAAGCTTACGGAACTCAGCAACTGTTAGTTCTTTGCGTTTTACTTTACCGCTTTTTGTTAGTGCTGTTTCGATCGGCAGCCCGTGAGTATCCCAACCGGGAACGTAAGGAGCATAGTGTCCTGTCATCGATTTAAACCGCACGATGATATCTTTTAAAATTTTATTCTCTGCGTGCCCGATGTGGATATCACCGTTTGCATATGGTGGTCCATCATGCAGGATAAAAGGAGGTAAATCCTTCGTATTTTCTAACACCAAATTGTAGATGTCTAGTTCTTTCCACTTGTCTTGCACAACAGGTTCTCTTTGAGGAAGATTTCCTCGCATCGGGAACTCTGTTTTCGGCATTAATAACGTGTCTTTATAATTCATCATCTTTCCTCCTTCATTACGATAAAACGTGACAGATGACCAAAAGTACCATATTAAAACAAAAAACCTTCTCGCCCCTACTGCATGCTAACAGTAGGGACGAGAAGGTTATCCCGCGGTACCACCCTAATAGGTTCGTATATAAACACGAAACCCGCTTAGTCATCCGTAGCGTGGATGAAGCGCCTAAACTTACTGCCTTTTTTCAGTTCAGGAACTCAAGGGTGATTTTCGAATACTCCTCTATACTAGGCTCACACCATTTCCTAGCTCGCTTTAATAGATAAAAGTAATTTACTGTCCCCGTCTTCGTCACATATTAATCTTAGAAAAGTATATGCGATTTTTTAAAGTAATGTCAAGCTTACGACTTTACTTCCTGTAGTTCATAGCCTTCAAGATTATCAGGTGCATTCAAAGAATCCCAGTCATCATTCTTTAACATTTCAAGTTGAGCTTCGATCAACATTTTGAAACGCGTTCGATAAACAGAAGACTGTTTCTTTAATTCATCGATTTCCATTGAAATCTTTCGAGATTTCGATAACGACTCGTTAATTATTCTATCCGCATTTTTTTCGGCTTCTTTTACAATTAAGCGAGCCTCTTTCGTTGCTGTGCGTTTTACTTCTTCCCCTGTTTCCTGAGCAATTAGAATCGACTTATTTAGAGTTTCCTCAATGTTTTTGAAATAAGAGATTTTTTCTTCAAGGTTCGCTACCGTTTCCTCTAGTTCTTTCTTTTCTCGGATCACTGTTTCATAATCTTTGATGACTTGATCTAAAAAGTCATTCACTTCATCTTCACTATACCCTCTGAAACCTCTTGTGAATTCTTTGTTATGAATATCCAGTGGTGTTAAAGGCACAACGGCCACCTCCATTGATGCATTATTTTTTACCTAATTTCGACAAATTTTCCGTCATTCCTTCTATTTAAGGAAATTATTTTAAAAGGCCGTAACGGATACGCCACTTTTCTTTCTTAGTCGTTCCCTCGATCGCGATGAGTTTACTCCTGCCGAATCCTCTTACTGAGAGCTCATCACCTTCCATCATTTCAGTTGAAACATGGTCAACGATCTTATGATTGAGCTTAACCCGACCTTGTTGGATCAAGGGGGATGCTTTTGCACGAGAAAGGTTGTACACTTCAGCGACAACCACATCTAATCGCAGGGAAGACACGGTCCCGCTCTTTTCGTTATATTCAGCCTTTACTTCTGCTAGTTCATCTTCTGAAATAGTATGTAACGTAATACCCGTCTTACCGACTTTCGTTAAGTTCAATTCAATAAATCCAGATATCTCAGTTGCACAAATGAATTGAACACAATCTCCTGAAACTAAAATATCACCATACTTCCCTCTTTTAACACCTATGTTCATTAAGGCTCCTAAAACATCTCGGTGTTCAATCGTAGAGAATTTAGCAGGATACTGAATGTTATAACAGACTAATTGGAAATCCTCGTTCTGAGCTTCATAATAATCCGGATAGATCAATGCTCTCTTCCGTTCAGAAAAAGAAGAGCCTCCCCATAAAGAGAGGCGAACTTCTGTATCGTTACCAACGATGGTTTTTACGATTTCCTGTTCTCTTGGATCAAGAAAGTCCGTCAATCTCGGACTATACCTCTCGAGCACCTCCGACTTCCAGTGCAAGACCCGATCCACAAATTCATGCTCTTCTGGTCTGTAATGCTGATAGATACTCATATCTTTCTCCTAAAGTGAACGAGCTATCATCTGTGCGATCGCCGATACACCAAAACGAGCAAAGTGCAGAGCCATTAAAGCTACGATTGGTGAGAGATCAATCATGCCAAGAGGCGGAATAATCTTTCGAAAAGGAGATAGATATGGTTCAACGAGTCTAGCGATCACTTGACCGATGGATGACTCACGAGCGTTTGGAAACCAAGATAATAGTATGTACCCGATAATCATGTAGTAGTAGATCTGAATAAGAGTTAGTACTACGTCTTCAACTGCATAGATCATATTCAATAATTTTCACCTGCCTGATTTAATCTTCTTCCATCATTTCAGAAATCGTTCCGGAAACATCAACATTTTCAGGAGTACACAAAAATGTATTCGGCCCTAACTTTTGTATGTCACCACCGATTGCATAAACAGTCCCTGATAAGAAGTCTACGATTCTTTTTGCTTGATCATGCGGAATTCTTTGTAAATTCATAACAACAGCTCGTCGATTCTTTAATTGATCTGCGATATCTTGAGCTTCTGCATATACACGAGGTTCTACAAGAACAACTTTAACTTGTTGTTGAATACTTTGAAGACTTACAACGTTCGGTTTTCCTTTTTTCGTATGAGACGGTGTGATTTCCTCTTCTTCAGGCATTGCTTCTTCCTCGTAATCGTCTTCATACTCATAATCGTCTTCCAGATCAAAAAAGCGCTTGAATTTTGTTTTAATTCCCATCTGTACCACCTCCTAAAATTCTTTTCCTACTAAACTCGTCCCTATTCTAATAAATGTTGCACCTTCTTCAACAGCAATCGAAAAATCGTTAGACATTCCCATAGATAATTCAGTACATGGAGCATGAACCAATTCTAGTTTCTGTATTTCCAATTGAAGTTGCTTTAATGTAGAAAACACGTTTCTGATTAAGGATTCATCATCAGTAAAAGGTGCCATAGTCATGAGTCCGACAACCTTAATACGATCGTAGTCTTTTAATTTATCGACAAAAGCGACTACATCTTTTACTGGCAAACCATGTTTGGAATCTTCTTCGGCTACATTAACTTGTACAAAGCAAGAAATGGGCCTGTCTGCTCGTTTTTGAATCTCACTCGCTAAACTTAAACGGTCTAATGAATGAATATAATCCACATGCTCGATCACTTCTTTTACTTTTCTAGTTTGCAGAGTTCCTATAAAGTGCCATTTAACTGACGTGTCTTTCAAAAATTCTTTTTTGGATAGCAGTCCTTCTATCCTGTTCTCACCGATATGTTCAATACCTGCTAAAACAGCGTCTTTTGTTGTTTCATTACTCACATATTTCGTCACAGCGATCAAATTAACGCCCTTTGAAGATCTGTTTTTTTTCTCGCATGCAATTTGAATTTCATTTAAGATGTGTTCTTTGTTTTCTTTGATACCCAATTTCTTAATTAATCCCCTTTCCTGCCTATATAACTCATCATTCTTCCCGTCTTGCCTCTGTCTTTACGATGTGAAAAGAACAGGTCGTTTCGACAGCTCGTA
Source organism: Fictibacillus sp. 18YEL24 (assembly GCF_015903855.1). GTDB lineage: Bacteria > Bacillota > Bacilli > Bacillales > Fictibacillaceae > Fictibacillus > Fictibacillus phosphorivorans_C. The sequence goes on along the minus strand of NZ_JACZDT010000004.1, from coordinate 411,404 downwards.
CATTGATCTGAAACGATAATATTTTCAGGCAGTACTCCAGCTCTTAAGAGAAGGATTTCATTTAGTTTTTTCAAGTTTAATTGATAGTTTCCTGCTGCATTCTTCTTATAAACGGTGTCTTCATTATCTCCATCTAATGCTGCTTTTACTTCTTTAATTACTCGATCATCTACCTCATAACAGCAATGCCCTATAGAAGGACCAATTGCGGCTAATACCGCCTTTACGTCAACATTCTCTTTATCTTTCCAAGCTTTGATCATTGCTGGACCGATTTTTGCTACTGTTCCTTTCCATCCCGCGTGTGCGAGTCCGATCAAGTTATCGTTCGGCGAAAAAAAATAGAGAGGTACACAGTCCGCATACAGTGACGTTAAAAGGATGTTTTCATCTGACGTATATAATCCATCTGCATCGGGAATTGCCGTTTCAAAATCTAAAGAACCTAATCCTCTATCTTTTTTAGATACCTTTACAATATTTTCAGCATGAACTTGTTTAGAACCTACCCAATTTTCAACCGGAAAACTGATGTCATCTGAAAATAATCTGCGGTTTTTCCGAACCGTATCTGGATCATCGTTCACATGAAAACCCATGTTCATAGAATGAAAGGGCATTGTACTATTCCCGCCTTCACGTGTTGTGAAACCAGCAATAACCTTAGAATTTATCTTATGCCAAATCTGTATTGCAAGATGCTTTCCAGATTGTTCAAATGTGTTCATAGTATGTACTCCTCCTGGAAAGTTTTATCTTTATTTTACCACAATTTAAAGCAAGAAAGAAAAAAGAACCGTTTATTTCAATTGATCAAACGGTTCTTTAACATATTCATTTAATTCGCTAGCTTCCATATGTCTTACAAGAATAACATCTGCACCGATCTTAACAATATTTCTCCAAGGTATCACGATGTCGTTCTCTCTTGCAAAAAAACCAAGCATCTTTCCAGCACCAGGGATGATGATCGCATCTATCTTTCCTGTATTTAAGTTGATTTCAAGATCAGCTATATGACCTAGCTTTTTTCCATTTGCTACGTTAACCACATCTTTCACTTGAAAATCTGATATTTTATTCATCTACGATCCCCGCCTTTCTTCTTTCAGTATATGAAGGACAAAGCTATTTCATGTTTCTGTCCAAAAATAAAAAAACCCGTTAAAACGGGTTTTAGCTGCTTTGGATATTCTTATTCATCTGAGAAATCGCTGCTTTTTCAAGTCTTGATACTTGCGCCTGTGATATACCGATCTCATCAGCGACTTCCATTTGCGTTTTTCCTTGAAAGAAGCGCATCGTTAAGATCATTTTTTCTCTATCATTCAAACGTCGCATTCCTTCTTTTAAAGCAATTTCCTCAATCCACTGCATGTCTTTTGCTTTATCATCGCTGATTTGATCCATAACAAAGATCGGATCACCGCCATCATTGTAGATCGGTTCGAATAGTGAAACTGGATCTTGAATGGCATCAAGTGCAAAGACCACTTCTTCTTTCGGTACATCTAGAGCTTCTGCAATCTGTTGTGCGGTTGGCTCCCGAGATAGTTTGTTCATAAGCTGATCTCGAACTTGCAGTGCTTTATATGCGATATCCCTTAAGCTTCTTGAAACTCTTATCGGGTTATTGTCTCGAAGATACCGGCGAATCTCACCAATGATCATCGGAACCGCATAGGTAGAAAACTTAACATTCTGACCTAGATCAAAATTGTCTATGGACTTCATCAGCCCAATACATCCTACTTGAAATAAATCATCTACATGCTCTCCGCGGTTGTTGAACCGTTGAATGACACTCAGAACGAGCCTGAGGTTTCCGTTAACCAAAGTTTCGCGTGCATCAGGATCACCTTTATGCATCTTATCAAAAAGAATACGCATCTCTGGATTTTTTAAAACAGGAAGCTTTGATGTGTCAACTCCGCAAATCTCAACTTTATTTCTTGTCAAGTCTTTTCCCTCCTGCCGGGAGCTAATTTCAAATTAAGTATCACCGAACGGAGGGAAATTTATGCAATTGTAATTTTACAGAAAACGGTCAAAACTAATTAAAAGCTATATTCAATCTGTGTTAAACCATTTTATTAAATTCTTTTTGAAGTCTCTTTATGATCCGCTTTTCCAGCCTTGAAATATAAGACTGAGAAATTCCGAGCATATCTGCTACATCTTTCTGTGTTTTTTCTTCGCCACCTGATAGACCGAAGCGAAGTTCCATGATCTGTTTTTCACGATCGTTTAATGTAAATAGTGCTTTTAATAAGAGTTTACGATCTACATTTGCCTCAATTCTGCGCGTTATTATGTCATCTTCTGTCCCAAGAACATCTGAGAGCAAAAGTTCGTTCCCATCCCAATCCACATTTAACGGTTCATCAAACGATACTTCTGACCGAGTCTTGTTGTTACGGCGTAAATACATCAAGATCTCGTTCTCTATACATCTTGATGCATAAGTCGCGAGCTTGATTTTTTTTTCTGGATTAAACGTGTTTACCGCTTTAATAAGACCAATTGTTCCGATACTGATTAGATCTTCAATGTTAATCCCTGTGTTCTCAAACTTTCGTGCAATGTATACGACTAAACGAAGGTTTCTTTCGATCAAAAGAGATTTTGCAGCCTGGTCACCAGAAGGAAGTTTTTCAAGCAGAACCGCTTCTTCTTCTTTACTAAGCGGAGGGGGTAAAGCTTCATTTCCACCAATATAATAAATCTCATCTGACTTCAGCCCCAACTTGAATAGTAACTTATACCAGTACATCGTCATTTTTAAACGCCACTTATTAAACATGTTAACTCCCCTTTCACATTATCTTCTTTTAAGTTCTTTCACGTATCTCCTATGTTAGGACGCTTGTACATGTTGCAGGTGCATCTTTGGATGAACGATAGCATCAAACTGACCTTCGCTAGATAATACTGTCCAGCTCAAGCCTATGAGACACTGCGGAGATGCTGCCGATACTCCATCCTTTTCTATTTCTACGGCATCTGGTTTTACACAAGCTAAAAACTGTTGATGTCCTACTGCACGATAAGGCACGATTCGAAGTCTGTTCAACCAAGGGTGTTCATTGTCATCTGTATTCATTGTAAGGACGTCTTTGGCAGCAGTTCGAATGATCTCTGGAAAAGAATCACCGTGTTTGTTCATATCAAGGATCATGACAGGCATTTTAGAAATAGGATCGTATAATTTATTACCGGTATCAATAAGTCCATTTGCAGATATCAAGATCTGGTCTATTTTGATAGTAACTTTGACAAGACTGTTGGAATCCATTTTTTCCACAGAAATATCATCTACTCTTTTCTTTGAAAAGTACCAAAGTAGAGGAACACCTGCTACTACAAAAAGCCAGCTGATCGGGTCACCCATACCTGAACTTTTTGTCGTGATAACGCCATTCATAATCACAGCATCACTTTGCATAAAATAATGAAGACCGAAAATACCTCCACCCGTCACAAAAGAAACAAAATAAAACATGGCGATATTTTTCATGACAAACTTGAAACGCTTAAAGCCAAATGCCACAATCATAATAAAAATGGATAGGATAAATTTCATGATTGGCTGTGAAAATAACATTAGTTCTGGAAAAATAACTAAAAACACATAACTAGAAGCTAATAATGAAGCAGATAGGATTCTCTTTTTCGATGCATTGCGCTTAAGCACATACGCTGTCAGAGAGATTAGAACATAATCAATGCAGAAATTAAGAAACCAAATGACATCCAAATAAAGGGTCATTGGTTTTCTCCTTTCTTAAATTTGAAATCAGTATAACGTATAGGTTGTTTGAAAGTCTGTCAGTTTATGAGAGAAGTAAAGTTCTTATTTTCTCTATTTTTGTCAAAATAACTTATATGTTAGGTATACGCTTTTCGGACAAGAATATGACAAAATCTAAAACATTTTACGTTTGCTTTGTTGTTTTTGGAAGTGGTTGATTTCCGTTTCAGGTGCTCGCTTTCCGCGGGGCAGGCGGTGAGCCACATTCTTACGTTTCACTTTTAAGTGTCTCACCTGCCCGCCTGTCCTAGCCTAGAGTCTCCCATCTTACACTCCAATAAACTATTCAATGAAGCATTTTATTAATCTCTCTGTAGCATCATTCTACTTGTCAACATGCTAGTTGTAGAAAAAGACAAGGGGAATATTTTTTTGAAAGGCTGTTTTCTATAGAGTTGTTGCTTTAAATGTTTTAATCTCTTTTTGTTCTCTTCCTTTGCATGTTGATTGAAGCGTATGGTTGCCGACTCCTACGGGACGAGCGGTCAGGTGGAGACTCCTATGGCGCAAAGCGGTAGGAGGCTCACCGCACGCCCCGTGGAAAGCGAGCAACCTAGAGCGGGGATCAACTACTAACAAAACAAAAAAGCATGCTCTCTAAAATAGAGAACATGCTTTCATTTTTGTATTTATCTTCTTCTGTTACGGCTGCGGTTACGCAAGAATGTTGGAATATCAAGTGTATCTGAATCAGCATTCGTGTAAGAAGTATTTCTAGACTCTTGGCTTTCTTCACGAGATTGCCCTTGAGACTGACTTTGTGGTTGTGATTGAGTTTGAGACGAATGAGACTGATTAGATGTTGGAGCTTGCTGCATTCTAGGACGCTCAGCTCTCTGTTGGTTGTTCACCATCTTTTCAGTTTCATCAAATCCAGTTGCGATAACCGTAACTAGAATCTCATCTTTTAGTTCTTCGTTAATTACGGAACCAAAGATCATGTTTACTTCAGGATCTGAAGCAGATGAAACGATATCTGCAGCTTCGTTCACCTCATATAGGCTCAAGTTTGCTCCACCTGTAATGTTCATCAATACACCTTTTGCTCCATCGATAGATGTTTCAAGAAGTGGAGATGAAATGGCTTTTTTCGCAGCCTCAGCTGCACGATTTTCACCAGTACCTACACCAATACCCATAAGTGCAGAACCGCGTTCAGTCATGATCGTTTTTACATCGGCAAAGTCAAGGTTGATCAATCCTGGTACTGCGATCAAATCAGAAATACCTTGTACACCTTGGCGAAGAACATTGTCCGCTTCACGGAAAGCTTCAAGCATCGGAGTGTTTTTATCTACGATCTCTAATAATCGATCATTCGGGATAACAATCAATGTATCAACTTTTTCTTTTAGTACAGAGATTCCACCTACCGCTTGCGTAGAACGCTTGCGGCCTTCAAAAGTGAACGGTCTTGTTACAACACCAACTGTAAGGGCACCAAGATCTTTAGCGATCTCTGCGACTACAGGTGCTGCACCTGTACCTGTTCCACCACCCATACCAGCTGTTACGAAGACCATATCAGCACCGCTAAGTGCCTCTTCGATCTGCTCGCGGCTTTCTTCAGCAGCTTTTTTACCGATATCAGGATTCGCACCTGCACCTAGTCCTCTTGTTAATTTCGTTCCGATCTGCATTTTTACAGGCGCTTTTGATAGATTCAAAGCTTGTGCATCTGTATTCACACAAATAAATTCTACACCTTGTACACCATGTTCGATCATACGGTTAACAGCGTTACTTCCGCCGCCACCAACACCAATTACTTTAATTGTCGCCAATTGATCCATATTCATATCAAACTCTAACATGAGCGTTCCTCCTAATGACTAGTTCCTTAATGTTATTCAAAAAATAAACCAAACCAGTCTTTGACTTTTGATTTCATGCCACCGGATTGTTTTTCTTGTCCCGATTTTTGGCTGGATTGTTGTTTCTTTTTCGGTAAAGGTTCTCCAGCGTTATCAGCTAACGCAGTGGCAACTTCTTTTCCTTGAACTTTAATATTTTTGTGAGTGAATTGGATTAACCCCACACCTGCTGTAAACTTCGGTTCTCTAACCCCGATATAATCCGGCAAGGAAACACGTACGTTCTGTTGGAAGATATCTTGGGCGAGCTCAAGTACTCCTGGTATTGCAGCAACTCCGCCTGTAATAACAAAACCGCCTGGCAGTTCGGAATATCCGCGCTGATGCAATTCATCATCAATCATCTCAAATATTTCAGCCATACGAGCTTCAATGATTAACGAAAGTTCGTATTGCGAGATTTCTTGTTCTTGTGAAGATCCAATTTGCGATACTGTAAATGTCTCATCTTTTGATGCATAATCCACAAAAGAATGACCATGCTTTAGCTTGATCTTTTCTGCATCTTCAGCAGACGTTCTTAATCCGATGGATATATCTTTTGTGATAAAGTCTCCACCAACAGGAAGAACGGATGTTAACTGCATGGTCCCTTGATCAAAAACAGATAGTGTAGTAGAACCCCCACCAATATCGATCAGTGCTACACCAAGCTCCATCTCATCTCGTGAAAGTGCAATCGATGATGTTGCCAATGGCTCTAAACAAATATCCGCCACTGTAAGTCCAGCTCGTTCTACGCAACGTAATAAATTATGTAAGATTGTCTTGGAACCAGTTATCACTGTTCCTTCCATCTCAAGGCGAACACCTAACATGCCTCGAGGGTCAATAATCTCATCTGTACCATCAACAATAAATTGTCGAGGAATCACATCTATAATTTCGCGTTCTGGAGGCACTGACATAACCTGAGCTGCCTCTATTACTCTAGCGATGTCTTCATCACCGATCTCTCGGTCTTCTCTTGATACCGCAACTACACCGTGGCAAGGCTGAAGTTGAATATGGTTTCCTTTTACACCTACGATTACAGCATTAATTGGAATACCTAACATTCTTTCTGCTTGCTCTACGGCTTTTCTTATGGAACGAACAGTTTCGTCAATATCTACAATGGAACCTTTTCTGATTCCAGCTGATTTTGCATGGCCAACACCAATAACATTAAAGGACTCACTAGTCATTTCTCCAATGATCACTTTAATATTGGATGTACCGATGTCTAAACTTACATAAATTTCATTGCTGTTCATTCTGTGGCACCTCCTTACCTTTCATCCAAAAAATCTTCTTAAATTTTTAAAAATCCCTTAATTTGCGCTTAATTATGGAATAAATTCCACAAACAACGGGTTATCCCTCTTTTTTTTTACCGTTTTTTCAAATTTTTTAGGCCTTTTTGCGCGAATCTGACCATTTGGAAATAATTAAGCGTCTAATAACAGCGATATTATTAAACAACCTAACACCAAATGCAAAAATTGCAGCTAGATACAGATCGATACCAAGGTGTACCCCTAAGTATGCGAGCCCTGCAGCCAATAAAATGTTAAAGAAAAAACCTGTAATGAACACTTTATCTTCAAAACTGCCTTGAAGATGTGCACGTATACCACCGAATAAGGTATCGAGTGCAGCTAAGACAGCAATTGATAAATAGTTTGCATATTCTGGAGGGACCCGGATATCAGACATGAAACCTAATAGTAGACCTAATAACAGTCCAAGTACCGGCAACCACATCTTACGTTTCCTCCTTTGCCGGTTTCATAAACTTCACCTTCATATCTTTATCGAAAGCTGGCAAAATAACTTTAGCCGTTTGTTTGGATTCGACGAGAAAATTTTCTCGGATAAACTCCTCTACAGCGGGTGAAGCAATGATCTTCTGATGAAGTTTTTCATTGTCTTTTGCCAAAACTCTGATTTCAATCGGAAATGATGAAACAGGCTCATTGTTTATGTAAATGTTTCCATTCACTTCCCGGATCGGGGTTTTAGATACGACGCGTTGGCCATCTATAGAGATCTCATTCGCATCATATCGGTTTAGTTCGTTTACAAGTCTTCTAAGCATATCAGGATCTATTTTAGGAACAGGTTGACCTACTCCAATTAGCTCTTCACTAAAAGGTTCGATCGTTATTACGATTCCTTGTCCGCTAATCGTTGTTAATCCTGCCTGTTTTTTTAAATCCCATAGCGCTTTTTCCATTGCTTGGATTTTTTCGTCCTTACCTTCACCTTTGTATTGGTTCAGGAGTTCACTATAGCGTTCATATTCCTCATTAAGCTCCTGCTGACGCTGTTTTTCTTTTTCCAAATCAGCTCTTAATTCCCATAAATCTCTAGTATCCCGAACAACAGGATTGTTTGTGGTCTCAAATTGGATCGCCAGCATTCCGCCAAGTATGAGGGCAATTGTTGCAAACATGAATTGTCTTTCTTTCAACTAACTCATCCCTCTTCTGTAATAAATGGCTCCATCTCGATCGCGCTTTCTTGCTCCACTCTTACTTCTACACCATCATTAACAATTTTATCGACGATGTATAGATTCAAAGATTTCTCTAGGGTTGTGGAATTACCAATTGCTGTAATAACAAAGGGTGCAGGATATTGGTTGCCATCTACAGAAACGACAGGACCGATACAAGCGATATACGTATCGTGAGAGATTCTTTGACCGTTTATAGCAATGGCTTCTGCACCCGATACGTGAAGTTCGTCAATGACACTTCTTATATGTTCTTCATGGACGATATAATCGTTAGGGTTCTCCCCTTCCGGTATATAGGAGGAATCTTGTAGGGTAACTTCTACCCCCTCCCCTTTCACTTTTACGTTTCCTACTACCATTCTGAGCTCTTTTAAATCTTCTACTAGTTTAGAAGATATCTCCTCTTGATCTGCCAGCTTATTTTCTTTCTTCTCAACATTTTGCTGCAGACTTTGAAGATCGCCTGCTAATTCTCTATTTGTTTTTTGAAGATTTAAGATTTGGCTGCGCAATGAATCTTCCTTTTTCCATTCATTGTTCTGCACAACATTTTGCTTTTCGATCTGCGCTCTCTGATAGGAGAAAGATAATATGAACCCGGTAACGAGTAGGATTAAAGATAGGAAAAGATGCGTCCCTTTAATTTTTCTCATTACTTTCCTCCACTTGGTTGTATCGTTCAAAACGTGTGCTGATTCCTAAATAGAACGTTCCTTTTTCCTCAGGCTTTAACTCGCTCACTAAAGAGGGATAAGCTGTCAGCCTTTCTGAAAACTTAGAGATAGTTGTCACCACTTTGTTTCCATCCGTCATAAACAACGTTAGCTGGTTTGAACTGTTGGATGAAGGTGTATGTGTGATTTCAGATATACGATGAATAATTCCTTCAGGCAGCTTCTGCAGTTCCTGTGCCATCATCTCTAGTTGTTCTGGATCTTTCCAGCTGACGATTACAGGTGCATTTACTGGTCTCTCATTTTTCTTTAAAGGCTCTAACATTTTCCCGTTCTGAAGCATCGGGTAGTATACGTTCTCTTTCCTGAAATACCCGACTCGTTGAAATTCACTCACTTTAATTACAACTTGGTTAAAAAATTTCTTTTGGATGGATACAGAACTAACCTCTGAGATATCCTCGAGCCGCTCCATAATTTCATCTTCAGATACATTCAAATACTTTGTCTTTGTTGAAATTTTGCTTTTTTCAAGAATCTCATTGTCGGTTACAAAATAGTTGCCTGAGACGGTAATTTTCTTCACATGACTAAGATCTGATTGAAAATAAACGACGACCAACAATAACAGGAAGAAAAAGGACAAGTAATAAATAAGACGACGATTTGCTTTTTGTTTGCGATGTTCTTTCAGCTTCGGAATTCGGTCCTCAATCTTGACAACCTTTACCTTGTCCATCCTCTTCCTCCGTTTTATAAGTTAGTACAAGAAACATTAACGGTTGACCAGAAATAAAAGAACTTGGCAGATAGACGCCAAGTCTTCAAAAAGGTACTGATAACAGTCCAACTGTCAGAAGATAACGAAATGTATGGTTCGTTTCGAAACGTCAAAAGTTAATTTTTTCTTGTTCTTTGTATTATAGCACGGATAAGCCGCAATTCAGCACTATTTATCCAATTTTTTGTTAATCATTTCTACCAATGATTTCAACTTCTGTATGAAGTTCAACACCATGCTTTTCTTTAATCGTTTTTTGTATATAACTGATAAGATCCAGCACGTCCTTGGCTTTTGCATCTCCAGTATTCACAATAAAATTAGCGTGCATCTCCGAAACTTGTGCTCCACCAATTTGAGTCCCTTTAAGTCCCGATGTTTCAATGAGATGTCCTGCATAATTAGGCAGCGGATTACGGAAAACACTGCCACAGCACGGATAGTTCCATGGCTGTGTGTTTCTGCGATAATCTTTATTCTTCTTAAGCTCTGCCATGATCGTTTCTTTATCCCCTTTATCCAAAACAAGGATGACTTCAACACAGATTCCACCTGTCTCTTGGAGAACAGAAGTACGGTAAGAGAATTTCAGTTCTTCATTAGAAAGCCATGTAAGCTCACCATCAGGTAATAAAATCAAAGCTTTATCAACGATCTTTGACATATCGGATCCATGCGCACCTGCATTCATGAATACAGCTCCGCCAACTGATCCCGGAATACCTGCTGCAAATTCTAGACCCGTATAAGCTTCGCGTGACATTACAGTGGCTAGCGGAATAAGCGAATACCCCCCGCCAACTCTAATCGTGTTATCATTTTTTTCAAGGTGGTTGATCCCCTCCCCTACTTTAATGACAACCCCTTCTATGCCCCCGTCTGCAACTAGGAGGTTAGAGCCTCTTCCAATTGCACGTATTGGTGCGTTGGCTTCTTTTATATAACTTAATGCTTTTTTTAGACTTTCAATGTCTTTCGGTTCATAAAAAAGGTCAGCTGGTCCACCAATTTTTAATGTGGTGTGATTTTTTAATGGTTCATTTACAAGGACAGTTCCTAAATCTTCACTTTTTAATTTCTCAGCTAATTGGCTATACATAATTAAAAACCCCCTACGTTCATACGCATCGTTCTATTTATATGCTATGCGTTAATCTTTTCCATGTTTTCATTGTCCTTAAACATCGACAAAGTAGTATTCGTCAGAACTAACGATTTTGTTTCTTACTTTTTATTTTCCTAAAAAAATTTAAGATGCTTTCGTTATGATTTATTAGTTGCTTCTTTGATTAATTGACAAAGGGTTGTAGTACTACTACTGGTTTAACACAACCTACTTAATTGATTTTTTCTTCCTAGCAAGCTGATTGGAGTGGAAGGTTGCCGACTCCTACGGGACGAGCGGTCAGGTGGAGACTCCTAATGGCGCAAAGCGGCAGGAGGCTCACCGTTCGCCCCGTGGAAAGCGTGCAACCTGGAGCGGAAATCAGCAACTAACATAAGCAAAATGATATACGAAAACAAGCTATCAAAAAATGACTCCAGAAAAAGAAGTTACCCTGCCATAATTGACAGGGTAACGTCTTTAAATCGCTATGTTTAGAATAAGAGAATTTCCTTTGAAACTCAAGTATTAATACCTTGAATACCGGCTAATATTGAGGATTACTCCAATTGACGCGAGCATTAGAGTTAATGAAGATCCTCCATAACTTAAAAATGGAAGTGTTATTCCAGTTACAGGCATCAATCCTGTTACAACTCCGATATTAATCATCACTTGAATAGCGACCATCCCTATAATTCCTATCGCTAAAAAGCTACCGAATAGATCTGGAGCTCCTAAAGCGATCCTGATTCCTCGCCATAAGAGAAGACTAAAGAGGATTAATACAAAAACAGCGCCGATAAAACCAAGCTCCTCCGAGAGGATCGCAAAAATAAAATCCGTTTGAGGTTCAGGTAGGTAACCGAATTTTTGTCTGCTCTGCCCTAAACCTAATCCAAGCAATCCACCTGGTCCGAGTGAATAGAGAGATTGGATAATCTGAAATCCGCTGCCTAAAGGATCACTCCAAGGATCAAGGAAAGAAGTGATCCTCTTAATTCGATAAGGAGCAGAAATAATTAATCCCGCAAGTCCGATAAGACCGATTAAAGCCATCCCTACAAAATGGGAGATACGCGCACCTGCAACAAAAACCATCACAATACTTGTTCCGACCATTACTGCTCCTGTTCCTAGGTCGGGCTGAAGCATAATCATGCCAAATGCGATCATCACTAATCCAAGAGTAGGTACTAAACCTTTTTTAAGAGAAGTGATCTTTTTTTGATGCTCTGATAGATACTTAGCCAGGAAAGTAATCATGGCCAGTTTCATAAATTCAGACGGCTGTATAGAAAAAGCACCTACACCAATCCAGCTTCTAGCACCACCACGCACCATACCAATACCTGGGACAAGAACCGCGATCAATAATACAAAACAAATAATCAGAAGAATCTTAGACCAGACTCTCCACGTCATGTAATTGATGTTCATGATAAAAAACATCGCTGCAATACCCACACCGGCAAATAACAATTGTCGCTTTGCAAAAAAGAACGCATCATCAAACTTGTATAGCCCTAAATCTGCACTAGCGCTATAAACCATTATTATGCCGATCGATAACAACATAAGCGTAACTACAATCATTATGATATCAGGGGTTGATTTCGTTGCAGGCAAAGGGAAACACCTCAACTCTTCTTATTTGTACAAACCTTATTTAAGTTTATGCACAGAGTTGATAAACATGTCCCCTCTTTGTTCAAATGTCTTATATTGATCCCAGCTAGCACATGCAGGAGACAATAAAATGACATCTTCTTCGGCAGATAGACTGTACGCAAGGGGAACAGCATCTTCCACATTATCAGCACGTTTTATCGTTTCTATTCCTGCCTGTTCCGCTGTATCCGCTAATTTATCAGCTGTTTGACCAAAAGTAACGATCGCTTTTACATTTTTTAGTGATGGAAGCAGATCATCAAATGAATTTCCACGATCAAGACCACCAGCTAGTAAGATGACGGGTTGTTCAAATGCAGACAACGCTGCATTCGTCGCTAATATATTCGTAGCTTTTGAATCATTATAAAAACGTCTGCCATTAAACTCTCCTACGTACTGCAGACGGTGTTTAACCCCAGGAAACGAAGTTAGAACTTGATGTATCTGTTTCAACGTAGCACCGGCTAATAAGGATGCCGCGACAGCTGCCATAATATTAGACAGATTATGTTTACCTGGCAACACGATCTCACTTAGATCAATAACTTTTTGGTCCTGAAAATAAAGGGCACCATCTTCAACATAAACCCCACCATCATATTTTTTTGTTACAGAAAATGGGATATGCTGCGCTTTAGAATCCTTCATCAAATGTGAAACACGTTCATCATCTGCGTTATAAATCACATAATCAGATGGATCTTGGTTCTCAGTAATCTTAGCTTTTGCTTTTCCGTATTCATCAAGAGAACCATGATAATCTAAGTGTGCTTCAAATAGGTTCAGAAAAACGGCAATCTGTGGCTTAAAACGCTCTGTTCCCATCAATTGAAAGCTAGAAAGTTCAGCTACTAATATATCTTTCTCTGTCGACTCCGCTGCTACCTCAGAGAACACAGTACCTATATTCCCTGCTACGATAGGTGTCTTATCACTGTTTTTTAACATATCACCAATAAGAGTAGTGGTTGTTGTCTTACCGTTTGAACCTGTAATCGCAATAATTGATGCCTCTGAAATCATACCTGCTATTTCCACTTCAGTATAAACTGGAATGTTACGTTTAACCGCTTCAGCAATCAAAGGGTTTTGATATGGAATTCCTGGATTCTTTACAATGAAATCCAACTTTTCATCTAGTAATGTCAGCGGATGATCGCCACATACTACTTTAATTCCAAGCTTCTCAAGTTTTTCTGCTTCCACATTACCTTCTCTAGGACTTTTATCGTTCACTGTTAATTGTGCCCCAAACGAATGAAGCAGTTTTGCACCAGCAAAACCGCTCTTAGCTAACCCTACGATTAATATCTTTTTGTTTTTAAAAAATGTAGTGTCTTTCATCTATACCCACACCTCTAAATAAATTCCTAATGCTGCAAATACCAATCCTACAAGCCAAAATGTAACGACGATGCGCCATTCACTCCAGCCTGACAGTTCATAATGATGATGAAGCGGGCTCATCTTAAAGACACGCTTACGAGTAAGTTTAAACGATGCTACTTGAATCATTACAGAAAGCGTTTCGATTACAAAAACTCCACCGATAATAACTAGTAAAATCTCAAGCTTTGTTAGGATCGCGACCGCGCTAATCGCACCACCTAATGCAAGTGAGCCAGTGTCTCCCATAAATACTTTTGCTGGGTGTGCATTAAAAACTAAAAAACCTAGTACTGCACCAACCACCGCTACACAAAAAATAGCAGCTTCAAATTGAAGAATTGTAGAAGACAAAACAGCAAACGCACCAAAAGCAATAGCTGCTGTTCCAGCTAACAGTCCATCCAATCCATCCGTAAGGTTTACCGCATTTGAAGCACCGATTAACATGAATACAACTAATATTGGGTAAAACCATCCTAGATCAAACGAAACATCTGTTCCAGGAACCGAAATTTCTGTTGAGAAATCAATGGCTCTTAGCCCAAGGAAGAAAAGAGCTGCAATGATTAATTGACCTACTAATTTTTGTTTTGATGTTAAACCTAGATTTCTTTTCTTAACTACTTTAATAAAATCATCTAAAAATCCTATAAGTCCGTATCCTAATGTAACAAGGATAAGCAAGTGGGTCTCTGCCGTAACAGCAAAAAACTTAGCAGTCATCGCATATGTCGCGATAACTAGGGCTAAGACGATAACAATCCCGCCCATTGTAGGTGTTCCCTGCTTTTTTTGGTGAGATTTTGGGCCTTCATCCCGAATGCTCTGCCCAAATTTTAATCTTCTTAAAAACGGGATAAAAAAGGGTGAACTTAATACCGCGATTAAGAAGGATGCAACTAATGTAAATAATAAGACTTGCTCAATCATTTTTTCGACTCCTGTTCTTTCTCTACAAATTTCGAGACTAGGGTTTCTAATACCATCCCTCTTGATGCTTTAAAAAGAATAGCAGTGTCTTTTGATAATAATTTAGCAATAGGTTCTTCCGCTTCTTCTTTTGTTAGACATTGAATAACCTCAAGTCCGTCATTTTTTTGTTTCTTTAGTTCGTCTGCAATCCAAGCACCTTTTTGCCCCACGCATATCACATGAGAAATCGATTCATTCACATGCTTCGCTATGTTTCGATGCATCTCTTCTTCATTTGAACCTAATTCATACATATCTCCAAGAACTGCAACTTTATTAGAATAATCTTTTAGTTCAGCAAGTGTATCTAGAGCTGCAATCATACTCGTTGGACTAGCGTTATAGGCATCGTTGATAAGAAGAGTATCCTTCTTACCGCTTTTCATTTCAAGACGCATGGAAGTAACTTTAAGGTTCTCAAGCCCTTCTAGTATCTTATTTTCTTCGATATTCAAGTAATGCCCTACAGCTATGGCGTATGCTGCATTTTTTATATTATGTCGTCCTAACATCGGTATGCGATACACAGTTGTACCTTCTTCTAAAGAAAACGTAACACCATGTGCATCTGTCTTAAGGTTAGATAACTTCAATGTGTTGGAATCACCAAATCCAACTTGCAGAACGTTCTCACCTTTTACATGTGAAAGAAGCGGCTCATCTCCATCGATGATAAACAGCCCGCCTTGTTTTAATCCATCTGCAATCTCAAGTTTCGCTTTAGCGATTCCTTCACGACTACCAAGCTGTTCAAGATGGCTTTCACCGATATTTGTAATAACAGCAACATCTGGCTCTGCGATCTTACTTAAAAGTGATATCTCACCATAATCACTCATACCCATTTCTAGGATCAATACTTCTGTAGTATCTTCCATCGCTAGGATGGTCAAAGGCATTCCAATATGATTATTATAATTTCCTTGCGTTTTAAACGTCTTAAAGTTTTCAGAGGAAACACTTTCGATCATATCTTTTGTCGTTGTTTTTCCGTTACTACCCGTTACAGCTACTACAACAGGATTGATCTTCTTCAAGTAATATTTAGAGATATCTTGCAAAAATGTTACTGTGTCTTTTGTGTAAAGGATAGGAAAACCTTCCGGCAATCCTTCTGGAAGATCTTTTCCTTCTTGCCAGACTGTAGCCGTGCAACCTTGCTCGATCGCATTTAACAGAAAATCGTGACCATCAAACCGCTCACCGGCTATCGGTAAATATAGGGCATTCTCGCTTTTATGTCTCGTATCTTTAGAAACACCTTCTAATATTAAGTTCTCATACTTACCACTCGTACGATCTGCTAATGAGACCAGTTCTTTAAAATCTAATTTCATTTTTTCACCGCCTTAATTGCTTCCCTTGCAACGATCCTATCATCGAATTCTAATATATCTTTTCCAATGATTTGATAGGTTTCATGACCTTTTCCGGCTATAAGTATAACATCGTTTGCACGAGCCTTTTCAACCGCATGTTCGATTGCCTTTTTTCGGTCAGGGATGGTCACATAATTCCCATCGTCTACACCCTCTTCCATATCTTTTAAGATTTGAAGAGGATCTTCTGTTCGTGGATTATCACTTGTGAAGATGGCATGATCAGCTAAGTTAGCCGCAATTCCTGCCATGAGTGGCCGCTTGGTCTTATCACGGTCACCACCACATCCTACGATCGCTGTTATTTTCCCGGTTGCAAACTCTTTAATCGTTCGTAATACATTCTCTAAACTATCTGGCGTATGTGCGTAATCAACGATTACCGTAAAATCTTGACCTGCAATAACAGGTTCAAATCTGCCAGAAACGCCAGTTACTTCTTTTAGACTAGCAAGAATCTGATCCAGATCTAATCCAGATAACAAACAGGCTGTGGTTGCTGCGAGCACATTATAAACAGAAAACTTTCCGATAAGCTTCAATGTAACTTCTCTTGAACCTATAGGAGTTTGCAGCTTAAACGTAGTGCCTTGCGATCCGATCAATATATCGGTTGCTCGAACGTCGCTATCGTTGTCAATTCCATAAGAAACAACCTGTGCGGAAGTCACTCTTTCAAACATTTTTGAAGCTGGATCATCATTATTAAGAACAGCGACTTTACGATCTGATCTGTTATAAGTATTACCCATTTGTGAGAACAGAAGACTCTTTGCAAACTGGTATTCTTCCATATTCTTATGGTAGTCCAAATGATCTTGTGTCAAGTTCGTGAAAACAGCGATATCAAAGTCACATCCCCATACTCTACCTTGAACGAGAGCATGCGAAGACACTTCCATTACGGCCGCTTCCACTTTTTCTTCGGTCATTTGATAAAAAGCATTCTGCAAAAATAATGAATCAGGTGTAGTATTCGCTACCTTAAAGCTTTGATCTTTTATTTTCATTTCAATCGTGCCGATCATCCCAGTGCTTTTCCCAGCATCTCTTAAAACTTTTTCAATGAGATGAGAAGTTGTCGTCTTCCCATTCGTACCGGTAATCCCAATCAAATGGAGTTTTTGGGAGGGATGACCATAAAAAGCATCTGCTAGAACCGCAAGAGCTTTTTTTGTGTTTTTAACTTTTATAACAGGAATGTTAACATCAATATCTTTCTCGGCTAAAATAGCAGCAGCTCCGTTATTCGCAACGGTTTTTGCAAAATCATGTCCATCAAACAGAAGCCCTTCCATACATACAAAGAGACAGCCTTTCCCAGCTTTCCTGGAATCCATTTCAATGGAGGTAATTTCAGGATTGGCTTGAATATCCATTTCATAGTTCACTAAATATGTAAGCAGTTCTTTTAATTCCATTAATCCTGATCTCTCCTCTAATCATCGTTAAGCGTATAGTCAAAAATAGCGAAATCTCACATGTGTTGCAGCTCATATAAAGGTCTTTTTTGGTGTTATCTTATATGCCGTTCGAATAAGTGCACCAAAATAACATCTTTCTATAAAAGAGCGTTTTATATGCATCTTTAAAGAAAATAAGCCAAGCAAGATTCCGCGCTTGGCTATGTGTACATTCTTTATTTTAATCTTCCACTTCTTTTTTGTCACCCAAAAATAAACGAATCGTTTTACCAGCTTCTAGCTTTACGCCAGCTTTAGGAGCTTGCTGTACGATGTAGTTCCCTTTTCCGGATGTTTCAATTTTGAGATTATACAGCAAGTTCGTAAGCTCTTTCGTTTGTTTTCCGACTAAATCTGGAACGACTACTTCAGGAGCATCGAGCCATGTTTTCTCTTTTTCTATCTGATCTTTTTGCTTTTTAACGCCCATAGCAGAAAGGCTGTCTTCTATAATATTACCAACGATTGGCGCTGCCACAATCCCACCAAACTGCAGTGTTTCTTTTGGATTATCTATAGCAACATAAACAACGATTTCAGGATTGTTAGCAGGAGCCATCCCGATAAAGGAGACGATATGGTTGTTCTTTAAATAAACGCCACCTTCAGCCTTTTGAGCAGTCCCCGTTTTCCCTCCAACCCGGTAACCATCAACGAATGCATTCTTTCCAGTCCCTTGAGCTACAACACTTTCTAATGCGCGTCTAACTTCTTTAGACGTTTTTTCAGAGATCACTTTTCTTTTAAGTTTTGGTGTCTGCTTACTAACGACTTTCCCAGTAATAGGATCCACTAATTCTTTAGCTATATATGGTTCGTACAGATAGCCTCCGTTTACGGCCGCAGACACAGCAGCTACTTGTTGAATTGGAGTCACAGAAACACCTTGCCCGAATGCGGTTGTTGCAAGTTCTAGCGGTCCAACACGATCTAAGGAGAATAATATTCCTTTACCTTCACCAGCCAAATCAACACCTGTCTTTTCTCCAAATCCAAAGTCTTTAATATATTCAAATAGTTTATCTTTACCTAGACGTTGACCAAGAATAACAAACCCTGGGTTGCATGAATTTTGAACACCTTCTAAGAAGGTCTGACTGCCATGCCCTCCCGCTTTCCAGCATTTAAGCTTTCTCCCTGCAACTTCTATCGATCCAGGATCGTGAAAATGATCTTTATCTAAGTCAACTTTATCTTCTTCGAGTGCTGCAGCAAGCGTGATGATCTTGAAGGTAGAGCCTGGTTCATATTGAGCCCACACTGGTAAATTTCGATTGTATACTTCCGGCGAAACTCGTTTGTACTCTTCCGGGTCAAAATCCGGTCGTGAACTCATTCCAAGGATTTCACCAGTATTCGGATTCATCGCTATAGCGATTGCTCCATCAGGGTCATAGGTAGCTTGTGCGATATCAAGCTCTCGCTCAATAATGGTTTGAACACGTGAATCTGTCGTTAATCTGAGGTCATAGCCATCTTTCGGTTTTTCATACTTGTCCGATAACGATGGCATTCTGCGTCCCCTTGCGTCCGAGAAGAAAGAGATATGACCTTTTTCACCGTTCAGCTGTTCATCATAATAGAGTTCTAGTCCTGTGAGCCCTTGACTGTCAATACCTGCAAATCCAAGTACATGAGAAAGATAGGATCCGTACGGGTAGTGCCTTTTGCTATCTTCTGCAACAAAAACACCTGGTAGATTCAAAGCTTCAACTTCTTTTGCCTTCGTATTGCTGATCTTTCGTCCTCCATTATCGATTCTCACGATAGAGGCTTTCTTTGTGAGTCTTTGGTACACTTCTGTTTTCGATATATTTAACAAAGCAGCCAACTTTTCAGCAGTTTCTTCAGGTTCCTTAATCTGCCTTGGAACGACAAAGACGGTCGGAGCGCTAATATTTGTGGCGAGTACCACGTCATTACGATCTAGAATCTTTCCCCTTTTTGGTTCAAAAGGAATGTCTCTGCTCCAAGAATCAAGGGCTTGATCTGTCAACATATCTCCAAGCACAAATTGAACGTAGCCAAGTCTTACAGAAATAACAAAAAAGAAAGCTATTCCAAAAACAAGAACAAAAATTAAGCGCCTGCGTACAGTTACATTCGAAACTCGCACACACAATACCTCCCTTGTATGTCTCGTTTCAAATATATGCTTGTACACAAGCGCCTAGAACATTTAGTCTGTTAGCGGAAGATCTTCATCTTGTGACTGTTCCTCACTAGAACCTGGGTCTTCCACGTTCTCTTCTTCTTCAGAATCTGTTTCTGATTCTGTTACTTTAGGAGGTTCTAGTTGAACAACAAAGAAATCTCCTTCTTTAACGGGGTTTCCGGGTTTAATGCTTTGTTTTACTGCAAATCCACTTCCCGTTATCGTTTCTTTCAATCCAAGAAGCTTGCTGATCCTTAAGATATCCATGTAAGACCAGTCTTTAACATCAGGCATTTTTGCATCACCAGACGTTCTTAATATGACTCTTTCACCTTTCATAACATAAGCACCCTCATATGGTTCTTGGTTGGTGATATCCTTACCTGAACCAATGACGGAAACCTGCATTCCGAGTTTTTCTAAATCACTCTTTGCTTTCTCAGCAGATTGTCCAGTGTAATCTGGTAATTCTTTACCATAAGATTTCTTTATTTTAGAAGCTTGATTTTTCACTTTAGCTTCAGGCTGAATATTTAAATATTGGAGCCCGCTTTTCATAACGCTTGTAAAAATATTAGCTACTGGTGTAGAACCCATCTCAGGGAACTCAACCTTAGGACGTTCCACAGCTACATATACTAAAAGTTTAGGGTCATCTTTAGGAGCCATTCCCAAGAAAGAGAATACGTTCTCTCCCCAACCAGAGATGTACTTTCCGTCTTTTCCTACAATCTGTGCCGTTCCTGTCTTTCCAGCTACGCTATAACCATCGATCATATAAGGTTTACCTGTTCCATCCGTTACTACTGTTTCTAATATATCTCGTACTTGTTTTGCAGTTTCTTCAGAAATAGGTTTACCCGCTACTTTCGGCTCATTTGATAACACCGTCTTCTTCGTTTCTGGGTCCATGATCTTGTCGATCACGTATGGTCTCATCATCTTACCACCATTTGCAATAGCTGTAGCGGCTTGAATCTGTTGAATCGGAGTGACGGTCGTTCCTTGGCCGAACGCAGTGGTTACTTTTTCGATCTCATAGTTATAAAGAATTGATCCACTCTTCTCATTCGGCAGGTCAATGTTCGTCTTTTGATCTAATCCAAATTTAGAGAGATAACTTCTATATTTCTCATAACCTAGTTTTTCGCGTACAAGTTTTGAGAACGCAACGTTAGAAGAATTTTGAACTCCTTCATTATAAGTAATCGGTCCCCAGCCTCTTTTATTATGATCGTAGATTGGTCTTCCGATGTTCGGAAGCTTGTACGACCCAGATTGGAACACCTCATTACCGTTGTATTTACCTTCTTCAATGGCTGCTGCCAATGTGAAAATCTTCATTGTTGATCCCGGTTCAAACGGATATGAAACAGCGAAGTTCGTATAGTTTTTTATATCCTTTTTGTTCGGATTAAAACTAGGTGAATTACTCATCGCGAGAATTCTTCCCGTCTTCGGATCAGCAACGATGCCAGTAATCTTTTCTGGCTTATATTTCTTAGCAGCTTCTTGCACCGCTTCATCTAAGTACAGTTGAATCTTCTCATCAAGAGTTAAATAGATATCCTGACCATGTTTCGGTGGTGTGATCGATTCTTTATTTGCTGGAATCGCACGACTGAAAGCATCACCAACAAAGGAGATTTTGCCATCCTTTTCTTGTAAATACTTATCTAGGGATTTTTCAAGTCCCATCAGTCCAGTCTGGACGCCTTCTTCACCATTTCCAGTGTATCCTAGTACATGAGCGGCAAAGCCTTGGTTAGGATAATAGCGTCTAGATTCTCTTAAGAAATCTACACCCGGAATCTTCATCTTTTCGATCTGCTCTTTTTTGCGATAAGAAACTTTTCTTCCAGATGGGATCTCAACTTGAAATCTGCCTTCTTTACTCAAAAGCTCTTCTAAGTCTTCTTTGTCAGAATCTAGTACTTTTGAAAGTTTTTCTGCAGCTTCTTCTGGGTCTTTTATATGATTAGGATACTTTTTGTCGAGAATGGCAATCACGCTGTATGATGGAATATCTTGTGCTATCACTTCACCGTTCCGGTCAAACATCGTTCCACGCTTCGCATCTAAGACGTCACTCTTCAACCATTTTCTCTTACCATATTCGATCAAGTCGACCCCTTCTGCGGATTGAGAGGAAGCTACAAGAAAGAACTTACTTGTTAATACAAAAAAGAGCACGGTAAACACAACCATCAGAATACCTGCTCCAACGTTTTTTCTTTTTAATTTCATAACAACACCTGCTTTTTAGTCCTGAACCACTTTTACGTTCTTATCGTCAAAGATGAATCCTTGTTCCTTTGCCAACTTCATGATGCGTTCTGGATTGCTAAGTTCTGTTACTTGAAGGTGATAATCTTCAACGATCTTTGTTTCAGCAGTAAGGTCCTTTTGAATACTCTCAACTTCAGCAGTTGCCTGATAAACAGACGCGTATAGAGAAATGAGCCAAATCAATCCGGCAATTAAGACGACCCCCATAGCTCCCCACAATACGACTTCACCTTTTGTAAATATTTTTCGGGATGGTTGCTGTACCGGTTTTGGGTTTCTTTCTGGCTGTAACTGTACTTGTTGTTTTTGAACTTGATAGGCTAAATTGCTCACTTTAGCTCTCCTCTCTATTTTTGTTTTTCCGCGACCCTCAATTTCGCTGAGCGTGATCTTCTGTTTTCTTCAAGCTCGTTGTCTGTAGGTACGATTGGTTTTCTCGTGATGAGTTTTAATTGTGGTTTGTATTCTTCTGGTATAACCGGCAGTCCTGGAGGGAGTTCCGGACCTGTGCTTGCTTTTTTTAGTATATTTTTACACGCACGATCTTCTAAAGAATGAAATGTGATAACTGCAATCCTGCCACCGACAGCCAATAGTTCAATGGAATCATGCAGCGCATCTTCAAAAGCGTTCAATTCATCATTTACAGCGATACGAATGGCTTGGAAAGTCCGTTTTGCAGGATGGCCACCTGTTCTTCTTGCAGGAGCAGGTATAGCATCCTTTATTATTTCGACAAGTTCGCCAGTTGTTTGAATTTCTTTTTTCTCACGAGCCGCTTCAATCTTTCTAGCGATCTGTTTAGCGAATTTTTCTTCGCCATATCTTGAGATAATCTTCATCAACTCATTGAACGTCCATTCATTCACAACTTCTTTTGCTGTAAGATCACTTGATTGATCCATTCGCATATCAAGTTCAGCATCATGCTGGTAGCTAAACCCTCTATCCGCTTCATCTAGTTGCGGAGATGAGACACCTAGATCAAAAAGGATGCCATCCACTTTATGTATGCCACGTTTAGAAAGCTCTTCTTTAATATGACGGAAATTGCTGCGAATAATCGTATACTTTCCTTCATGTTCCTTTAGTACCTGACGGGCGTTTTCAATAGCTATGTCATCTTGATCAAATGCATATAGATGGCCAGTTTCTAATTGAGACAGAATAAGTGCACTATGACCTGCCCCACCTAACGTACAATCAACATAAATTCCATCTGGTCTCACGTGTAAAGCATCTACTGATTCTTGTTTTAAAACGGTTATATGGTCAAACATGGAAAATTCCTCTCTGCAATAAACTTAAGGGTTATAAATCAAAATCCATCAGACTTTCTGCAATTTCTCCAAATGAGTCTTCTGATTTTGAGAAGTATTCTTCCCAAATTGATTTACTCCAAATTTCAATTCTATTCGACACACCTATCACTACGCAATCCTTTTCTAGTTTTGCATAGTCTCTGAGCGGAGATGCAATGTTCACTCTTCCCTGTTTATCTAACTGACATTCAGCAGCTCCAGAAAAGAAAAAACGAGTAAATGCACGTGCATCCTTTTTAGTGAATGGCAAACTCTTCAGTTTATCTTCGATGACTTTCCACTCATTTAAAGGATATCCGAATACACATTGATCCAACCCGCGAGTTAAGATAAACTCTGTGCCTAGTTCTTCACGAAATTTGGAGGGGATGATCATACGTCCTTTTTCGTCGATGCTGTGCTGATACTCTCCCATGAACATATGATCACCCCACTTTCTCCCCTAAATCTACCACAACGCTCCACTTTTCACCACTACAAGTATTATTCGTGTACAAAAAAAAAAATCCTGCTGTAGGACAGGATTTTTTCTAAAATATTTTATCGTTTTTAAACGTATACAATCTTATGTTTTCCATTGAATTGATAAGGGTATTGTACAAGTTTGTTCACCAGATAAGAGCCTTCTTCATTTACGAATTGATAGATGTTCCAAATCCTCTCTTGCAAGATTCCAGTTGGTTTTAATTGGAGCATGATCTCATCAAATTCGGCAAGTGGTTCTTTTACCTTTTTTCGAACACGCTGTTTAAGCTTATCCTCCATATAGTCGATCTCTGATAAAATTCTTTTCAAATTGTGATCCGCAACGGAAAGAAGCTTTGAATCTATATCTTCTGCTAGCTTTATCAGCTTTTCATAAGAAGAAGTAAACTCTGCTCTTACAGACTGCACTGTTTCATTAGTCTCGATGGGACGGTTTAAAGTAAACCACTCGCGTTTATATTCTTCCGTACCATTCTCTAAAACTTGTTTTACTGTTAATTTCTTTGAATGAAGCAATTCGTTAACCTCAGCAGTTACGAGAGTAAAGGAAAGCCTTGGTGTTAATATCGGCATCATCCTATCAAATTGGCTAAAAACCCTTCCAAGAACAGCCCAATAGGCAATTTCACCAGGTCCAGCAACAAACGATAACACAGGTAGAAGAAACTCTTGCATCAAAGGACGTGTCACGACATTATTGCTGAATTTTTCTGGGTGTTCAACCGCTTCTTCAAGTAGTTCTGCTTTTGAGATCGTGAAGTCTTTCTCTTTAGAGGAGAATCCATCTTCATGACGATACAACAAGATCCGTTCCTGATTCTTCGTATAGAATAGATGTGCGTTGTTGTCTTGAACCTCTATCGGTGCGGAATAACCACTTTTGCACAGTTCTTCCGTACGTACGTTAAAAGCCTTATCGATCTCGCTGTTATGAAGAATCATCTCTTTTAACATCATCGATTGCAGTTTTTTAAACGCAGGATCACCAGAATCTAATACAATTAGGCCGTCTTCAGAAAACCATTTAGCAAGAAGCTTTGCGAAAAATGTAACGATTGAATCTGATTCCTTCAAGATACGTTCTGTCTCTGCAACTAGATCACTAGTAAAAGCTGTTTCACCAAAGGAACGAAATACTTCCTTCAACCAAGGTTGAACCTCATCTCTATTCCATTCCCATTGTGAGGCTGAAGATTTAATGCTGCCCGCTGACTTTAATGATACTTTTTTCGCGGTGTTGTTCTTGGGAACCATAACATGGTTGATCTCATCCATATCATGATCTTCACCAGCTATCCAGAATATTGGAACAACCGGAACATTTAATTCTTTTTCAGCTTGTTTTGCTAGTTGAATAGTACTGATGCACTTGTAGATCACTAAAAGCGGTCCAGTTAGAAGTCCTGCTTGTTGTCCACCAACCACAGCTACACTATCTTCTGCATTCAACTTTTGTATGTTTTCTATTGTTTTAGGAGAGGAACCAACCTTTTGATTATAAGAAGTCAGATAATCCGTAAGACCCTGTCTAGGAAACGAATAACGCTTCAATTCCTGTTGTCTTTTTGTCCATTCATGCTTGTCATAAGGAGATTTATAATCAAAAAAACGGACAACCTCCGCATCTCCGTTGGAGTACCCTTCTAAAAAAGGCGATGTATGAAGCTGCATTTCCTCCAGTCTCATTTATGAACTTCCTTTCTACGTATCAATTACATCCTTAACGAGTATAGCAAAGAACGATTGAAGAACATAAAAAATATGCTCTAAATGTCCAAAATACGTAAAACGATTCCATATGTCATCAACGAAAAGTAACCAATTGAAAGAACAAGAAACTGCAGACGCCAATTTAACCTAAGTATTTTTCCGATAGACAGATCCAAATCATTTTTCCAAATCACATATGTAAAAAGTAAACAGCCGAATAGAAATACGAGTAGAAGAATCCAGTAATAAGAATGGCCCCAAATTTCAATAGTCATTCTTTCAATAGCAAAAAATAAAAATAACGTTGTACTATCAACACCCACCTTAAAGGCTTTTTTCCTTTTTTTCGTAAGCTTTAGCATGCTCTTATTAACAAGAAAAAAGACAATATAAGGAACGGTTATTAAAGTAGCAATAATCGCACCTAGAACACTTGCCAATCTTTCATCCTCTCCCATCCAATGCACTGATCGCTTCATAAGCAAAACGAGAATAAGGGGTTTGAATCTTCAATTCTTTTCCTCTCTTAATAACCTCACCCGTAATACTCTCAATTTCAGTTTGCTTACCACTCTCTACGCTCTTTAACATTGAAGAGCGGTTTAATGAAGTATTTCTGCATAGGACTAACAATTCCTTCCATAAGACTTCACGCCGTCCAGTCATATTCAATACGGAAACAGCTTCATCAAAAAGTTCTTTCATCATAGAGAATGCATGTGGGTTCGTTAAAAGTTCTCCATTTGTTATTCTTAACAACGCTGTAAGCGGATTGATGGATGCATTCATAATTAACTTTTCATAAACCATCCGCTCCCACTCTTTTTCTAATGCAATTGGAAAACGACTAGAATGAAGCAATCCGCCCCATGTCTGTTCAGAATCTCCTCTATAAGAGGAAACTTTTATCCTTCCTTCTCCAAGATGATGGACGGTTGTAAAATCTTTCTTGATCGCCCCATGCTCAACAACACCAATAGTTATTTGTTTTTGTGGCATGGTTTTCAAAAAAGATAGATGACTGATTCCATTTTGTAAAAAGAGATAGGAAACTTCACTGTATGTAATCAATCCATGTAATTCATTCATCGCCGTTTGTTTAACTGCGATGATACACGATGATTCTTCACCAAAATATTGTGCAAATGGCTTCGCATCGACCTTTACAGTTGTTTCTGAACCATTTGTATCTCTGTAAGTGAGCCCAGACCTTCTAAGTTCCTTTGCTTGTTCAGAGCTTCTTGTATATATAACAGGTTCTTGCCCGTTCTGCTTTAAGAAATAAGAAACTAATAACCCGATTGCCCCGCCGCCAATGACACTTATTCTCATAAAAAAAATCACCTCTTATATCACTTACTCGATATTATCATATTCTTAAATCAACCTAAAAAAACCTCCCAAGTTCGGGAGGTCCATCTTATTAAACCGGATAGACAGGATGCTTTCGTTCACTGAATACCATTTCTTTGTTTTCATAAAATGCAAAACGGTTTGCAAGTTCAGATCGCAGGGCTGAAGGCGATACAATATCATCAATAATCATCTCAGACGCAAGCTTATAAATATCTATATGCTCTTTGTATTCTTGTTGTTTTTGCTGAACAAATTGAATACGCTCTTTTACGTCTTCAATCTCGTTAATCTTGTTAGAATATACAGCGTTCACTGCTGCTTCCGGTCCCATAACCGCGATCTGAGCCGTTGGCAACGCAATACAACAATCAGGTTCAAATGCTGGACCCGCCATTGCATATAGACCCGCACCATAAGCTTTTCGGACGATCACTGAAATTTTTGGTACAGTTACATCACTCATAGCCGCTATTAACTTAGCACCATGACGTATAATTCCAGCTCTTTCTACTTTCGTTCCGATCATAAAGCCTGGAACATCCGATAAGAAAAGCAAAGGGATCGAGAATGCATCACAAAGTGTTATGAAGCGTGCTGCTTTGTCTGCAGAGTCAACAAACAGTACGCCGCCTTTTACTTTAGGCTGATTCGCGATAATCCCGACTGGTTTTCCATCAATTCGTCCAAATCCAGTCACGATCTCTTGTGCGAATAATTTTTTCATCTCAAAAAAACTACCCTCATCAATGAGCCCATCAATAAATTCATACATATCAAACGGAACGTTCTGATTTTCAGGTACGATCGCTTCTAACTCTCTCCCCGCTTTAGGAGCAAGAGGATCAACAACCGGAGCTTTTAATTTATAGTTACTCGGGAAATAGGATAAATACCTTTTTGCTTCTTCAATTGCTTCTGTTTCATCCGCTGCCAAAACGTCGCCGCATCCACTTACAGAGCAGTGCATTCTTGCTCCACCCATTTCTTCAAGCGTCACTTTTTCACCGATTACTTTCTCAGCCATTCGTGGACTTCCTAAGTACATGGATGCATTTTGATCGACCATGATCACGATGTCACAAAAAGCTGGTATATATGCTCCACCTGCTGCTGAAGGACCAAACAGAATACAAACTTGTGGAATCATCCCAGACATTTTTACTTGATTGTAAAAAATCTTGCCCGCTCCCCGGCGGTTAGGAAACATATCTATCTGATCGGTAATTCTAGCACCGGCTGAATCAACAAGATAAAGCATCGGAACTTTTAACTTTTGTGCGGTCTCCTGTATGCGAATGATCTTTTCCACTGTTCTAGCTCCCCAAGAACCCGCTTTGACAGTAGAATCGTTAGCCATTACACAGACCGTCTTCCCGCCAACTTTACCTATTGCAGTTACAACTCCATCTGCTGGCAGATCACCTGCTTGATTATTTGCAAACTTAGCATCTTCAACGCTGTATTCACCATCATCAAAAAGAAGTCTTAAGCGGTCGCGTACGAACATCTTATTTTGAGAACTGTTCTTCTCATGATATTTTTGTGCACCACCAGCTTCTATTTGGTCGATCTTTTCTTTTAATTGATTTTCTAATTTTGCTACCATGATATACCTCCTTCAAGAGAGTGAGCGCTCGTTCAGATTGTATGCACGCTAATTTTATTTTAGTGTAACGAGTACGTCGCCCTCATTCACAAAATCTCCAGATGCAAACTTAATATTCTCTACTGTTCCCGCATCAACAGCGTCAACGGGTATTTCCATTTTCATAGATTCTAAGATAATAACGGTTTGTCCTGCTATTACCTCGTCACCTTCACTCACCAATACTTGCCAAACTGTGCCTGCCATAGATGCTGTAATTTCTTTCATTTCTCTCGCTCCTCTGTCTAATTATGGTTTTGAAACTTTTCTCTTACTTAAATAGCTAGTGGTATAGTCACCTTTTATAAAATCCTCTTCTTTCAAGATCATTTGAAAGAGTGGCGTGTTTGTTTTCAATCCATCTATCTCTAGTGCATCAAAAAATTCAACTGCATTCTTAATACATGATTCACGATTGGAATCGCTTACAATTATTTTCGCGATCATTGGATCATAAAAAGGTGTAACAGCATTTCCACTATCATAACCTGAATCGATCCTTACCTTCTCAGAGCTTGGCCATACTAGTTTTTCTATCTTACCAGGTGACGGGAAGAAAGTGATTGGATCTTCTGCATAAAGTCTAAACTCTATCGCATGACCTTTACTCATGATTTCCTCTTGAGTCAATGGAAGCTTTTCACCTCTAGCTACTTGAATCTGCCATCTTACTAGATCAAGCCCTGTAATACTCTCTGTAACGGGATGCTCAACTTGAAGTCTTGTGTTCATCTCTAGAAAATAGAAATCTCCGTTTTCGCTTACGACAAATTCAACTGTTCCCGCATTCACATAGTTTACTGCTTCTGCTGCTTTAACTGCCGAATCAGTAATTT
Organism: Fictibacillus sp. 18YEL24; assembly: GCF_015903855.1. GTDB lineage: Bacteria > Bacillota > Bacilli > Bacillales > Fictibacillaceae > Fictibacillus > Fictibacillus phosphorivorans_C. The sequence goes on along the minus strand of NZ_JACZDT010000004.1, from coordinate 381,980 downwards.
TAGAACGAAGGCTTTCTGTTAAGAATGGTGATGGTGATTCTTCGACAACTTTTTGATTTCTTCGCTGAACGCTGCAATCTCTTTCAAAAAGATGAACGATATTTCCATGTGTATCACCCATGATTTGAACTTCAATATGTCTAGCATTCTCAATACATTTCTCGATAAACATTCTGCCAGAGCCAAAGTAATTCTTTGCGCGTTGTTGTGATGAGACAAAATGTTTACGCAGATCTTCATCGTTATCACATTTCACCATGCCGATTCCGCCACCGCCGCTGCTTGCTTTAAGCATTACTGGATAACCGATCTGCTCGGCAAGTTTTACACCTTCTTCAACATCTTCGATAGGTTCGATCGTTCCAGGTACGATTGGAACACCTGCTTGCTGCATCGTTTTTCTTGCCATGATCTTATCACCCATCCACTCAATGGTTTGAGGGGCGGGACCTATAAAAGTTATTCCAGCTTTCTCTATCTTTTTGGCAAACTCATCATTCTCAGATAATAATCCATAACCTGGATGGATAGCATCTACCTTATGTTTGAGAGCGACTTCTAAGATCACTTCGCTCTGCAGATAAGATTTTGCTACCGGAGGTTCACCAATATGTACCGCCTCATCCGCAGCTTTTACAAAAGGGAGGTCTTTGTCTGCTTCAGAATAAACTGCAACCGTTTGAACGTCCATTGCCTTACACGTTTGAATAATTCGCAGTGCAATCTCACCACGATTAGCGATTAATATTTTTTTCATGTTCATCCTCCTTCCTGATGTCAACATTACCTTTTTCGACATAAAAACCAAAAATCCTTTTTTGTAAGCGTAAACTAAACGAATATTTTATTTTTAAAGAATTTTTTGCATAATTAGTATATACTATAACTATAGAGAAAAGTACAGAAAGACTGGGGGAGAACATATGTTAAAGTATGAAGTGAAAAAATTATTAGTTAACTATAAAACACTTGAAGAATTTAAACAGTTCAAAGAATATGGTGTACAAGAATTGTCAATGCTTGAGGATCTTCAAGAAAATATGATTGAAAACGACAGTGAGTCTCCGTTCTATGGCATTTATTATGGTGATAAACTAGTAGCACGCATGAGCTTGTATCAGATCGAAGCTGCTTATGATCAATATTTTGATCCTCCACAAGATTATTTAGAACTTTGGAAACTAGAAGTATTGCCTCACCATCAGACAAAAGGTCTAGGAAAAGCATTAGTAGAGTTCGCTAAAACGTTCCACCTTCCGATCAAAACGAATGGCAGACAACAATCTGGCGCTTTTTGGGAGAAGATGGGCTTTGAAGCTGTAACTTATAATCAAGAACGTGATCGTGGTCAGAATCCTTATGTATGGTATCCAACAGGCGTAAGTGAACAACGTCTCGCATAAAAAATAAAAAAGATGGCATCTGCCATCTTTTTTAATTCCTCACAGGAACTTCTACTAACTTCCTTGCTCTATCCATGATCTGCAATACATCTTTATAATCACGGTATACGGTTTCATATTCTTTATTTACTTTACTAAGTTTACTTTTTAAATTTCCGTTTTCTTTTTTAAGATTCTGAAGTTTCAAGAGCAAAGCTTTGTTTTCTGCTTCTAAATTTTTAGAACCTGGCGTTTCAGCTTGAAGCTGCTGTAAAAATAATATGATGTCATTCAAAGAGAGAGGCGTATCATTTTTCAAGGCATTTGAATGTTCCCTATGAAGTAATTCTTCTTTATGGTTTTCAATGGTTGAAGCAAACTGTTTAACTTTACGTTTATTTCGCTCTTTACGTACTTTTTTAGCCTCAGTTATCGCTTTATCATATTGTTTACGGATGAGCGAGTTCCACCGGAAACCACAAGCAGCAGGTGTTCTCGTTAATTTCTCTCCTACCTCTTCAAATGCAACCAGCTGTGTACTTCCTTCTCGAATATGCCGCAGTGTTACCTCAGCAAGAATAGCATCTTCCTCTTTTGTCCAGGCATCCTGGCGCAAATTTGTCATTAAGATCCCCCCATTTTAGTGGTTTGTAATAAGAATATGCTAGTGCTAGATAAGATAGACTTTTTATTCTACTAAAATGGGGAAAACTTATTTTTTTAAGAAGGCTTCTACTCTTTTATGGTGTTCGTCTGACGCCCATAACTTTGCACAACGTTCGATCTCATTTTGTACGCTCTTCTTTATTTTTCCTACATCAAATCTTTCAAGCTGAAGAGCTTTATAAGATTCAATGACACCAAGAGATTGAGAAGTAAAACGACTTACATAGCGTTCTGTTTCTTTCAAACTGTTTCCTTTAATAACATATTGGATGAATCCATAATCCATGCCTTGTTTAGCTGTAACTGGAGTAGAGCTGTATAAGAGGTCCATCGCTCTTGTCAGGTTGATTCTTTCTAAGAGGTAAGTCCCCCCGCCCCAGCCCGTTGTAATGCCTAAACGACCTTGGATAAACCCTACCTTAGCTTCTGCTCGAGCAAGCCTGATATCGCAGGCTGATGCTATCTCACATCCTCCTCCAACTGCTGATCCATTTAGAAGAGCGACAGTAGGTTTTGGAAAAAAGAATAGTTCATGAAGAACGTTACCCATTTTTGATAACATCCCATATGCTTGTTCTTCAGTCTTTAATGAATGGAAAGCACTAAGGTCTCCTCCTGAACAAAACGCTTTTGAACCTGCTCCCGTTATGATAAGAACTTTTACCTCTTCGTCCTTTTTTGCTGTGTTCAATAGAGTGGATAAGTATTTCATCACATCATAGTTGATCGCATTACGCACTGATGGACGATTCAATGTGATCCACCCTATCCCATTCTTTTTTTCCCATAATACAGGTTGTTCGTTCACTATCTACACCTCCGATACAAAAGAAAACGCTTTATTTATGTATATGAAAAAACAGGAAGCCTATAGCTTCCTGTTTTTCATTACTTGCTAACTACTTCTTTTCCTTTGTAAGATCCACACTCACGGCAAACGCGGTGAGATAACTTGTATTCTCCGCACTGTGGACACTTTACCATACCAGGCATGGAAAGCTTGTAGTGTGTACGACGCTTCGCTTGGCGAGTTTGAGAAGTTCTGCGAAAAGGTACTGCCATTTGTATCCACCTCCTTAAAGGTTCTAGAAAGAATCATTATAACCTATTCTTTCACTTTTTGTCTTCGTCAAAAAATTTAGCCAGACCTTCCAAACGCGGATCAATCCGGTTTTTCATGTCTTCATCCGTAACCCTCTTCCATCCTTTACCTTCTTTAGGAGCGGGACTGTCTGTCACATCAGCAGCCGTAATTTTCAACGGTTTTTCAAGCAAAATATGCTCTTCGATGACAGGGAGAAGGTCAACGTAATGTCCTTCGACTTTGTGAAGGCTCTCTTCATCTTCGTATTCCGTATAGTTCGGATCGAAAATAAAAATTTCCGTCGTTTTTACCGAGAATGGAAATTCCACATCTACCAAAGTGTTGGCACATGGCAACACCATTTTTCCTTTTATGTTTAAGTAAAAAGTGGCTTTTTGCTGAGTTACATCTGCATGTCCTTCTATGTGAACAGGATCTACGCTTCTGATCTCCGGGTCTTTTTCCATCACTCCGCTCGCATCAACATTTTGTTCAAACGTCAACGGTTTACGGTAAAAATTTTTAATTTCTTGTAGTGACCATTTCATGTCTTTATCACCTCAAGGCAACAGTAGTAATTATATCGGTCATCAAATAAAATGTCAATATTTTATCTTTACACTGATACTTTTGATTCTAAACTCTTTTTAGTACAATGTAAACAAGTATAATCGAACGTTTAAAAGGAAGTGGAACAGTTGAAAGCAACTGGTGTTGTTGTAGAATATAATCCGTTTCACAATGGACATTATTATCATTTACAAGAAACGAAAAAAGCTACAGGTGCTGATTGTATTATCGCCGTGATGAGCGGTAATTTCCTTCAACGAGGAGAACCTGCTCTTTTGTCAAAATGGAAAAGGACTAAGATGGCTCTATTAGGTGGAGCCGACCTTGTTATTGAACTTCCATATTCATTTGCCACTAGCCATGCACCTCGTTTTGCATTTGGAAGCATCTTTTTGCTGCAATCTCTTGGTGCAGAGTCTTTTTGTTTTGGTAGCGAATCTGGGGATGCTGAACTTTTTAATAAGACTCATGACTCTTTGAACGCTCAAAAGGAAATCTACCAGGATCTTGTTCGGTCATTTATGAGCAAAGGTCTATCATATCCCTCAGCTGCTTCACGAGCATACGAATCACTTGATATTCCGTTGACTCTCGACCTCAGTAAACCAAATAATATTTTAGGTTTTGAATATGTAAGAGCTAGCCGTGAGCTAGGTTCTCATATCCGACCTGTTACGATAAAGAGGAAAAATGCTGATTACCATGATGTCATGCTAGGCAAAGGTAATATTGCTAGTGCAACTGCTATTAGAGAAGCTATTTTTAAAGGTGATGAAAAACAAGCTGCAGCATATATGCCTCATTACACAGTTGAGTTGTTAGCTGAAGAACAAGTTGAAAAAGGTACTCTTATGAACTGGGAACGCTTCTTTCCTTTTCTTCGTTATCAACTATTATCTACAAGTCCCCATGAAATAAACCGTTATTATGAGGTTGAAGAGGGTTTAGAATATAGAATGATTGAAGCGATGAAGAAATCTGACTCTTTTGAAACTTTTATGAAACACTTAAAGACAAAACGATATACATGGACAAGGCTTCAACGCGCATGTTTACACGTATTAAATAATACGCAAAAAGAAGAGATGTTGGCCATTCTAGGCTCACCTCCTTCATACATTCGCGTATTAGGGATGACTGGTAATGGCAGAGATTATTTAAGTACTGTCAAAAAATCGTTAGACCTGCCTCTTGTTACGACTGTGTCTAAGCATGATTTCGCTGGATTGAGGATGGAAGCAAGAACTTCTTTAGTTTATGCTCAAGGTGCAGCTCGGAATCTTCTGCGAGCTGAAAAAGAAGAATTTAACACGCCTCCAATAATGGTGAATTGATGTAGTTATGCGCTTATATTGGATGGCGCTCGTCGGAGCGTGCTTAACGGCGGCTCCGACGAGCTAAAAAAGGATGCAGAAGCTCCATATGGCTTCTGCATCCTTTTTCTCTACAATTTTTTCAAATAATCCAGTGCATCGTTCAGCGTTTTAACCGGAACGATCTTCATTTTGGAGCCTATATCTTTTTGAGCTTTCACTGCATCACTATAGTTATCTCCATCAACAGGGGCAAAGAAAATCTCTGCACCTGCTTCATCAGCCGCAACGATCTTTTGCTGTATACCGCCGATTGGTCCTACATTCTTTTGAAGGTCCATCGTACCGGTTCCTGCAATCTTCTTTCCATGTGTAAGATCATCTGGTGTTAATTGATCCATAATTTCTAACGTGAACATCAACCCAGCGGAGGGTCCTCCGATCTGTGAGGTATCAATCTTCACTTTCGGATCTGTTACGATGGATACATCTGCTACAGGAGAAGTGATGCCAAGACCCGCTTTCGGTCCTTGATCTTGAATATATTTCTTTGGAAACTCTTCAATATTTAAATTCACATTCATTTTCTTATCCCCGCGTAAAATAGTTAAGTCTACTTCATCTCCTGCTTTCTTAGGAGCGAGCGTATCAAGAAGTTTCTTTGTTTCCATAACTGGATTACGGTCAACAGCAATAATCTTATCTCCAACTTTTAATTTCTTTTCTGCCGGCATCCCCGACATGATTCCCGTAACATAAACACCATGGTATTCAATGTCTACTTTTTTTCCTGCCTCTTGATAAGCTACTATCGTAGCAGCATGCTGTGAATCTTCCATCATCTGAAGTTGTCTTTGGTTGTATTCTTCATCCGTCTCATCTTCTCCTCGGATCTGATCAGCAGGGATGACTTCACGATAATCACTCAGCTTTGCCCATATGTATTGCGGAATGTTTGCTGTACCTACCGAAACGGTTGTCAGCATGAACACTCCCTTATCGTCATCTCCTCCCTCTACGCTAATGATGGGGTCTAATACTCTGGCATCCCCGGGGGAGGTAATGTAGTAAGGAAGTGGATAGAATGCTATAAAAGCAAACACCAGCAAAAAAAGGATGATAAATTTATTTTGCGAGAAAAAGTTTCTTCGTTTTGTTGTTTTTTCAGTGGTCATGCATAGACTCCTTCCAGTTGTTGATCTTCTCTAAGATTTTTGGTATCTGTTTTCTTCCTGCTTCTTCTCCTATAGCGATTATATCATTTACATCCTTAAATGCTGTAGAACTGAACTGCTCAACCATTGGACGGATCATAATATCTGCTGAAATCTCGTGCCAGCGCACCATTTCACGCTGCATGATATCAATGCTTTGGATGATAACATCAAAAATGGATGAAACCTGAAGTTCGGCTTTGAAATGAGAGATATCTACTGCGATCACTAGGTCTGCTCCCATCTCTCTTGCCACAGAAACAGGTACACGGTCGATGACTCCACCGTCCACTAAAAGTTTTCCGTCTATTTTTTCAGGGACTAATATGCCAGGAATCGAGATGCTAGCACGAACTGCATCTGCGATAGGACCTGTTCTAAAAACCACTTTTTCACCTAGCAGTAGATCAGTTGCCACGATCGCTAACGGAATATCCGTTTGTTCAATATGTTTTTGTTTTGTAAGAAGCCTTACGAGTTCTTTGATTTTCTTCCCTGTGATAAACCCCATCTTAGGAACGGTGTAATCCATATAATATTTACGCTTAAAGAGCGTTGCCATACGGTAAAGATTTTCATCGCTATGACCCATACTTACCATCGCACCGACCAAAGCTCCCATGCTGCTTCCAGCTACCATGTCTATAGGAATCCCAGCATCTCTTATTGCTTTAACAACACCAAGATGAGCAAATCCTCTAGCACCACCAGATCCTAGAGCAAGTCCGATTTTCGGTTCTTTCATCCTTTGCTCCTCCTTTAGAAGCACCGTCTTTTTTTAACATATGGTCTAAAGAGTAAGGCTATACGTATAAATAAGAATGAGGACAAGTAAGTATAGTGTAATTTCGCGAGAGGAGCACTCCCCTTATGAACAAAGCCTACTTCAAAACACTTCTATTGTCAGCATCTGCTATTATCATAGCAATATCCATAATCATATACCCAAAAGAAACATATATGGCATCCGTCAACGGGTTGAAGATGTGGTGGGACGTTGTTTTCCCGTCCTTGATGCCCTTTTTTATACTATCAGAGGTATTAATGGGGTTTGGTGTCGTACATCTGATAGGTGTATTATTCGAACCTCTTATGAGACCGCTCTTCCGTGTGCCTGGTGCAGGAGGTTTCGTTTGGGCGATGGGTATTTCTTCAGGATTCCCAGCTGGGGCAAAGCTAACGGCACGATTATGGCACCAAAAGCAGATCACGACCCTAGAAGCTGAACGCCTCGTATCGTTTACAAATTGTTCAAATCCATTGTTCATGTTCAGCGCAATTGCAGTGGGTTTTTTTCATAACGCAGCTCTTGGCATCGTTCTCGCAGTAAGTCACTATTTGGGCAATTTTTTCGTTGGGCTGATCATGAGGTTCCACGGTTGGAAAAAAGAACCTGTTGAAAAGGAAGTACGCTATAGAGGAAAAGGACTGACCAACGCGTTTAAACACATGCATGAAGCTAGATTAGCAGACAATCGTCCCATCGGGCAGCTTCTTGGAGATGCCGTACAGCAATCTACAAAAACACTTCTTATGATCGGCGGGTTCATTATTCTCTTCTCTGTACTAAGTAAGATGATGGATCTTCTTCACGTAGCAGAACTGCTTTCAAGCTTGATTAATTATTTTTTTGTCGCGCTTTCGCTATCTGAACAATTAAGTCTTCCTCTCATTAAAGGAATCTTTGAGATCACGTTAGGCAGCAACTTAACGAGTCTCGCTCAATCGTCCATCCTACAACAAGCCGTGATCGTAAGTTTCATATTAGCTTTTAGCGGTTTTTCCGTACAAGCACAAGTAGCTAGTATCCTTGCAGACACTGATATTAAGTTCAAGCCATTCTTTTTTGCAAGAATACTTCATGGGTTTTTATCAGCAATCATTTGTCTTTTAGTATTCCCTTATTTGTATCACGTTAAAAGTACTACTGCTCCAGCATTTGCATTTCTTACTGAGAAAACCGTCCATATTAGTGAGGTTGGTATGTACGCACTCATGCATAGCCATTATGTAACACTTGGATTCTTAATCCTTTCCATTCTAATATGGAACAGAAACCTTATGAAAAAAAACAGCCTCCGCACTTAACGGGGGCTGTTATATTTTTCTTTTAATGCTTCTTCTACAACTTCAGGAACAAGATCTGAAACGTTCGCATGATACTTTGCTGCTTCTTTAACGATGCTCGAGCTAAGGAAAGAATATTGATTGTTTGTCATCATAAAGAATGTTTCAACTTCATCATCTAGTTTTTTGTTTATAGAAGCGATTTTCATCTCGTATTCAAAATCTGATACTGCACGAAGTCCCCTAAGAATAACATTTGCTCCGATATTCTTTACATAATCAATCAATAGACCGTTAAACGAGTCTACTTTTACGTTGGGAAATTGTTTCGTAACTTCCTTTAAGAGTACGATTCTCTCATCAACTGTAAACAAAGGGTCTTTACTTTGATTATTTGCTACTACTACAATTACTTCATCAAATACTGTTGCTCCACGTTTAATAATGTCCAGATGACCACGAGTTACGGGATCAAAGCTACCAGGACAGACTGCAGTTGTTGGCATTTTTTTCACCTCATACTTTATGTTAATCACGTTTGTAGATCGTTATTGTAGTTGTTTTTCCGTATGTTTCCTGTCTGACCTGATAAAAGTTTCCGATCTCCTTAGGTAGTGTTACATCTGTACCATGTTCAGTTACTATACTTCCTTCTGGAGATAGAAGTTCAAGTTTATCAATCTCCTCCATATCCTTTAACAACATCTGCTTCGCATAAGGAGGATCAAGGAATATCATATCAAATTGCATCTCTCTTTTGTGAAGCGCTTTCAATGCTCTTTTCGCATCATTACGAAAGACTTCTGTTTTGTCTTCGTAGTTGCATTGTTTAATATTCTCTTTGATTGTATGTATCGCTTTTTGATCCTTGTCAATGAAAATAAAATGCTCCATGCCTCGGCTTAATGCTTCTAAACCTAAGCCACCACTTCCTCCATATAAATCAAGACCCTTACCTCCATCAAAGAAAGGACCGATCATGTTAAAGATGGATTCTTTGATCTTATCAGTTGTTGGTCTTGTGTTCGTACCTGGTACTGCTTTAAGTGGTCTTCCCTTACATTCTCCAGCTATTACTCTCACGTTCTTCACTCAATTCTTTATCCGTTTTCCCTTACTTATCCTATCACAAGTATTCCTGTAATCAAACATCAAATCTTTTTCCTTATAAGTATAAGGCAAATTAAATGCGGTCATACTATTTATAACAACATCAACGAACGATGTTGTTGCCAACCGCGGAGAAGACTTACTCCCCATAAGTTCTTCATCCGGTTTCTCCTCTCCCATCGCCTTTGAACAGAAGTGATTTTGTTTTAAAGGCAACCTGCAGTTTTTGCTGCAGGTTTTTTTTCATGCTTAAAAGCCTTTAAGCAGATAGATGATTGTGCTACATTGTTCTATAGAAAGGGGATTGAATGATGATTCAACGATTTATTGAGCTTGGAGAAGGGTATTCAGATCTTTATGAACTCCTTGAGATTATGGAAACGAACAAAGAGCGGATCTCGCAGTTATTGTGCCTAAAAGTTAAAAAAGAAGATAAAATGTACGCGTCACTAGTAGCCGTACTTCACCCTGCTTCTGAAGGAAAATTTCAGCCACTATACATTTGTCGAGAAGGAGTACCCTATCCTTCGAAACGAATTGATCTGTTTGAGGCGAAAGCGGCTGAATTAAATAAAGAAGTGATAACATTTGATGTAAAACCATCAACAGATTTTGCTGAAACTGAACTCTTTTTTCACTATTTAACAGGGATTCTTCGTTTAAACTATCTGATACCGCCTTTATTATAAAATGAATTTTTTGCCAAATAGGTGAAGACTTATAAATTTTTTTGAGGACTTATAAAAATATTTGAAGACTTATAAAATTTCTTCAAGACTTATAAATTCTTTTGAAGACTTATAAATGGAATTACTGACAAAAAACAAACATAAAGAAAACAGGCAGCTATTTTTATTAGCAGCCTGTCTTTTAAATCCCCATCTTATAATCATATTCTTTTGCTTTATCAACAATCTTACTTTCATATTCTGTCTTGATCTCTTGTTTATGAGACCTTTTTACTTCTTTAACAAAATGTAAGGATTCCAGCTTTGATGCTATTTCGTCTATTTTGTTTCCATCACAGTACAGAACAGCATACTTTAACCTTCTAGAGACATAATGTACATTTCCATAGCGCCTTAACTGTTTTGAAAACTTTAATGAATGAAGAAAAACAGATAGCCCACGTCGATTACCTATCATAATTAAAGCCCCTTTTATATACTTAAATTGAACAAATTAATGAATACTCCTTAATAGGAAGTGATGTAGATTGGACTTAAACAGCATTTGGGAACAGTTTCTAGATCGTATGAAACAAGATCCTACGATCAATCATGTTGAAAGAAAAATGATGGCCGGTATCCCTTTCATATATGTAACGGTTTCTCCACAGTTTTCAATCGATCACACAACTGATTCTGTAAAAAAACATGCCGTAAAAGCTATGAAAGGGAAACGGCTAACATTGAACCTTACATTTGTAAGATCAGAAGAAACTCTTCATGTGTACCGAATGCGTTTTTTAGTTCCGCAAGAAAAAATGTTCTGCTGTGGTAATTTGTGCTTTGATTGCATTCGGTTTAAAGACTGAGTTTAAGCACAGCCGCAAGATCCACCAGAACCGCATCCACCACTGCAAGAGCTCTCATCAAAGAAAGGATTGCCTGTTGGAACTTTAATCTGCTCGGATACACTGTATGCAATGATTTTGCTGCACTCCATCAATAAATTCTCAAGTTCTTTTTCTGCTTTCTTAAATTGAGCAATGTTTTCATGGAAATCAAGCTCTCGTTTAAGTGTACGAACTTGTGTTGAAACGGTATGAAAATCAGGATGATATTTACCAAAACGCTGTACTTCTTCATACTGTTCTTTCATCTTGGCGAAACGAGCAATCATTTTCTGTGCTTCTACATCTTGCTCTAGGTTATATTTTGACTCTCTATATGCTATTGCAACACTGGAATCGGCAACCATCTCTGCTAATGCTAGAGATTCTTCCAGCAATACACTTTGGTCTAAACTCATACGTCACACCTCCCTTTAGGTATGAGGTTTCTAATCTATTATAGCGGATATTGACTGGACTTAAAAGCATAGCCGTCTTTATAAAAAAATAAAACTCTTCTAATATCGAAGAGTTATCGAACTTGAACGACTATGTTTTTCTTAATTCCGTAATCAGATCCATCCTTTTTCTTCAGCTGCAAAGTAATTCTATGTTTACCAGGATTCATATTTTTTAAGATGAACATAGATTGATTAGCATTCATCTTCCACTTATTGTTTACAAAAACGGCAATATATCCGTCCTTATTACCAGGTGTGTTCGTTAGACCTCCTTGAAATGAGAACCTTGAAATAATATTTTCAAAATAGATGCGCTGTTTTTTTACGTGATAGTTAACCGCCCAGTCTTTATCCATTATGGGATACGAAGCAGATACCTCAACAGCTTTTGATTCTTGAAGTTTTGTCTCGGAGAAACCTTCAAAAAATTTGGTTATCATAAACAGCGTGAGCACTATGATCACTAAAAGACCGCCTGTATAGATCCGTCTGTTTCTTATTCTCATAAAAAAACCACTCCTTATAGAAGTAGTTTTTTCCTTTTTTCTTTTTATTATCCCTCAAGATGCCTTAACCGTTATTAAGAGAGTCTGGCATCGGCTGAAAATCATTCGGCACAGGAGCACCACTTCCTTTTACTTCGTCACCCATTACAGAGATTAATTCCATTAACAGTCCAAAATTTTGTACCTGTTGATGAAAGCGATCTACTCTCTGCCCGAAAGTACGTCCGTAAAACACTTTCGCACCCTCTTCCAGCTCAGATACTGAAAAAGGGTTTCTGCTTAATTTTCTATACCACTCTGGTTTTTCTCTTATATAATATTTCAAGTCAGGTCTTGTATTCAAGTACTCTAGGATTTCTCTTCGCACGCCGCACACATCCTTTTAGTCCCTGTATGAAGGATAATCATTCATTCTCTTTTCGGGCAGCTGGTTCGGTCTGTCAGACTGATTGTTAAATTGCTGTAATAGTTCTTGAACCGCATCCATCAGACTGCCAAATTGAGATAAATATTTTTGTACATCGTTGATTTGAAGCTTACTTAAACCAGCAACAATATCCCCAACTGTAAGTTCTGTTCTTGTCTTATCAGACTTAGAGCGTTCGTCTTGTTTTTTTTCTTTGTCCTTTGCATACTGATTCCAGCTTTCATGTTCTTCACCCAAAACAATCCAATCCTGATAAACCTCTTTCCAAGGCCTCTTATTCTTCTTCACTTCCTTAATCAAATCGGGATGTTTATGAACAAACTCCTTGAAACTTTCTATATCAGTCTTTACCACAGAATCCACCCCCAGCCATCCACTGACGAATGATGTTTACTACATGATACATAAGTGCCCATAAATTGGTGCGCCCATTTTTTAGATTGCGTGCAAAGTTGATTCTGTTTACTTTATTCTCATCCGCCCAAAAAGGTACAATAAAAATAAAAAAAGATTGAGGGAGAAAATATTGGATATTAAGGACGAGTGGAAAGATTTCTTTGAAACCAGTACTGAGCAAGAGCAACAGGTCATGAAAGTTTTTTTGGACAGTTTAAAATTAAAAAGAGAAAAGGACCATTTAACACATATTGCTTCTTTATTAGATTTTAAAACGACTAGAATCAACGACCACACACTAGAAATGGAGATGCCTAATTCGCCTTTACTTGATAATTCAATTGGAATATTACATGGCGGTCTCACTGCAACCCTTTTAGATACAGCAATGGGCACAATGGCCAGTCTAGTTCCAGGTAATAAAAGAGGAGCTGTAACTGTAGAACTAAAAGTGGACTACTTAACACCAGGTGTTGGAGAGTTGTTTATATGCCGTGCTGAAGTCGTTCATAATGGCAGACAATTAGTACGCATGGATGGAAAGGTACGTAACGAAACTGGCACGTTGATCGCATCGGCTTCGGGAACCTTCTTTAAACTTGCTGACTAAAATAAAATAATTTAAAAAAGGCTGAACCTATTAAGGTTCAGCCTTACACGATCTATTTACTCCATAGGCACTAAAAAATTTTGGGTGTAATACTTATTATCTACACCTACTCCAAGATGAGTATATTCATTGTTTAACAATGTGTTTCTATGGCCTTCACTGTTCATCCAGCCTTCAACAGCTGCAATGCCGTCCGTATAGTTTGCTGCTATGTTCTCACCTGCTTGCAGAAACTTTACATCTTTTTGTTGCAGCCTGTCAGAAAGCGTTCTTCCATCCTTACTCTCATGGGAAAAATATTGCTGATCCAACATATCTTTTGAATGGAGATAAGCTACCTCAGATGTCTTTTCATCCCATTTCAACGGATTTTTTTCATATTTTAGACGGATAATGTTCGTTAACTCAAAAACTTGTTGTTCTTCAGATTGATCTACTTTATTCTGTTCATCATCGTTCAATTGTCCAAGCGGTGGCAGATCACCTCGATATACAATAGAATAAGGTCTCTGTTTTAACAATACATCGGATGTAGTATACCGTACACTTGAAAGCTGATTCGTAAACTTATCAAAATAAAGCTGTACCCAAACATTATCTTTCAACTTTATAAGCGGACGCAGCATAACTTCTTGCTCAGATAATTCAAATCTAAAAAAATCTTCTCCATCATTAATGGTAATATCACTCTCGATCGGAAACTTCTGAATGATCGTGTTTGAATTCTCTCCGATTGTAAAGGGTGAGGTATTTACATCAGATCCAATAACAAACAGCGTAACTACTTTACCGTTTTCAACACCTGCTTGAAGATAACCTTTTGGACTCTTGTTTCCATAGATATACCATTCATAGCCATAACTTGATGGATCGATTCTCTCAGGTTCTCCCCATTGCTTCTTAAATGCTGCTATATCTTTACCTACCCAGTTTGAAACAGCATCTTCAGGAATCTTGAGTGTTTCTTCTATGTACTCTACTTTTGTATCAGGCTTTTCTTTCTCGACCGTAAATTCTGGCAGAACATCATAAAAAAACAAACCGATTAAAATAAAAACGGATAGGAAAAAAGTAACCAATCCTCGCATAATGGTTCCCCCTATAACTTTCTTCTCTTCTTAGTTTAGCATAGAGGGTATGTGTTTGGATGAACCGTTTCAAAAATAAAACAGCTCCAATTTAAATGGAACCGTTTTATACCATCGATATAACTTATTGAATTTGATCCCGTTGCTCTGAAACTTGTGTAAGGGTATGTCCCGCAGCAGAGTCGCTCTCTTTAGCTAGTGATAGATCTCCTAAAGAAATAATTCCTACAAGTTTATTGTTCTCCACGATTGGGAGCCTTCTGATTTGTTTCTCTGCCATAAGATCTGCAGCTTCTTCTGCCGTCATATCTATAGAACCTGTATACAGCTTTTCACTCATAACGTCTGTTACTTTTGTAGAGCCTGGGCGTTTTTCAGCAACTCCTCGAACGACAATATCTCGGTCTGTGATGACACCTATAATCTGATCATTCTCACAAACTGGAATCACACCTACATCATCCTTCTTCATTTTTACCGCTACTTCATAAACATTGTCCAATGGTGTAACAAAATCTACATTTCTCGTCATGATCTCACTTACCTTTTTCAAATCCTTACCTCCTCTAAAATGGAAATCTGTTCTTCTTTATGCTTTACGAAAGAAAAACAAATATGCGCACTTTTGACAATGATTGCATCTTTAGCGCTTTCATAATATCATTAAGAAGTGATTATTATTTTTTTATTGAATTCCTAGGAGGTTTCACAATGAAATTTGAAGAAAGCGGCTTAAACGGGAAGGTTGTTGAGTTTTCACTTTTAGAACATGTGATGGAAAACCATGGCATGATCCGTGCTGGCCAATGGGATTATGAACGTATTACATATGATTACAAATTTGAAGACATGACGAACGGTGATGTTTATTATTTCCGATTCCCTTGTCATGTTATTGAGGCAGAAACTGAAACTCCACACGCTAAAGTTGAACTTGGAACACCTTATGTAGGGAAACATTATTATCCTCACGGTGTGGAATATGATGAAGTATTCCCAAAACACGTTGTTAATCAATGCAACAAATTAATTGAAGCACTTCATACTGAATTGCACGTTTAAAAAAACCCCTCGATGAGGGGTTTTTCTTATTCTGCAGCTCTTTCTGGTGATTGAGAGGAATACCCTTCAAATAGCCTGCCACCATATGGAGCGATTACTTCGTCAACAAATTCGATAACTTTTGATTTTATACGATTGGAATAATAATCATTAAATACTAAAGCAAATTGTTCTGCAAACGATTCATTGTATTCTTTCAAAGCACGAAGAATCCATTTTCCTTCTCCGATCCAGTGCCCATTAACACGTAGTACAAATTCATGTGTTCGATCAGCGAGTTTCGAAACGATAAATAAATCTTCTAAAACATTCGTTGACCCTTCCAAATCGTTTAATAGATCTGTTAAGAAATATCGTGCTTGCTCGATCTCAATTGTTTTCCAAGGCGTTGGTCCTGCTTTTAATAGCTGTAAAGCTTCATTCTTTATTCGAGAAGCCTGGCCAGTATCTTGGAGAATAATGCCTTCAGCACACATTTGAGGAAGAGAGGGTCTTGCTCTGTCGATATTTTGTTTAAAGAAACGTTTGTAAGTAAACATGTTATGAACAAAAACCTCAATCGGCCAGTCATACTCTGTAAGTGATTCTCGATATGACTCACTAACAGAACTATCTATGATGATTATATCTAAATCAGAGCTCTCTGTTTCTTCTCCCCTAACAACACTGCCAGCCAGATAGGCTACATCACAGTTTGGATAATGAGACTCTATAAATTTTTTAGCGGCTTGTCTGGCACTGATTCTCATGATTTT
Source organism: Fictibacillus sp. 18YEL24 (assembly GCF_015903855.1). Classification (GTDB taxonomy): domain Bacteria; phylum Bacillota; class Bacilli; order Bacillales; family Fictibacillaceae; genus Fictibacillus; species Fictibacillus phosphorivorans_C. The sequence continues at coordinate 365,714 of NZ_JACZDT010000004.1, read as the reverse complement.
TCTTTCCTTTCTACTCAGCTTTACTTTATATTTCGACACCAACGAGCAAATTCTTTTTTTTGTTGTGATTTTATTCATCTCTTTTAGGAAATTATTTTTGGGGAGCTTGAGATGAGATATTCTCTGAGAGCATGTGGTTTGCAAACATACAGATTCACACAAAAAAAATAACCCGCAAGATTTGCCGGTTACTTTAATTCAGGTTTCAATTGGTTATTCTGTCTTTTTATTAACTCTAGATCGGCTTTATCACGCAGACGTTCTTTTTTAACCCATCTCGTAAAAATCAATCCTAATACAAATGCATAGATAACTTCTTGGAATATTTTCATCGTGACTCCGCCTACGTGCTGATCTTCTTTAGGCGTCATCGTTTCAAACAATTGTGGAACGTTTCTGTACGTTTCATATAGCTGGAAATCCGCAAACATGATTAACGCACATGCTGGAGTCATTAAAACACCATTCGCAAACACGTATCCGATCTTCTTGATATCTGACAGAGTATCAAGCTCTTTAACCGGACAAAGAACCGGCCACCACATCGTATAAGCTGTAATTAACAACAAGGCATGATAACCATAATGAATGATAGGGTTTGAAACCGCGGCATCAAACACTAAAGGAATATGATACAAAGAAAATACAGCATTAAAGATTAGCAGCGCAAGCAACGGCTTCGTGAGGAACTGAAAAATACGTGTAAGAATTGTTTTCTTACTTAACCAATTTTTCCATTTCACTTCAGGAATCGCAAGTATCATTAGAGGTGCGATCATTAAATAAAGAACGGCCATCTGTACCATGTGAACACTGAATAAATAATTGTGTCCTAAAACCTGAATAGGCGTTCCTTTTATAATAATCATTAACAAAAGTGAAGCGATTATAGAAGTTTGCTGCCATTTCGTCGCTAGCTTCTTACCTTGTTTATCTCGTGCGACAAACCGAAAGTAAACGAACGCAAGAATGATGGCTAAAACATATATAGAAGGCGGAAAAAGCTCGTACCAGTTATAGTCACTCAAACTAGTATGATGAACATGGTGATTATGATGCATGAATGTCATCTCCTTTATAAAAGTACCCTTAAACACTATATCAATCATAGTTGGTACTTGTACGGAATAATAGTGACAATTCGTAATATTGTAACAAATAAAAAGGGCTGCATACGAGATGCAGCCCTTCCTTGATTACGATGTCCAAATAAGTCCCATTAAGGAAGCTACTGTAATAGCTGCAACCAATATACCACTTGCCATACCCCAGATTGGGAAGTCATGTCCTTTGTGGCTTAAGTGCATCCAAACATATAGCTGGAAGAATACTTGAACAACTGCCAATGTGAGGATAAACAAAACAGCAAATGAATCACTAATCTTGTCGCTCCAGATCGCAAAAAAAGCAACGATCGTTAAAAGAATCATCATGACAAAAGAAACGTTATGATGCTTACGCTCCTCTTTCAAGGCAAGCTTACGCTGAATCTCTTCGTGACGATGAACGGTAGTTTCAGGGTTTTGTGTGTGATTAGCCATGAGTTTAGCCTACCTTTCCCATTAGATAAACAACGGTAAAAATGAATACCCATACAACATCGACAAAGTGCCAATATAGAGCAAACAAATAATACTTTGGAGCATTAGATAATGTAATCCCTCTGTTCCAGTTTCTAGCTAACAACGTTGTGATCCATAGAATTCCAAACAATACGTGGGCTCCGTGGAAACCTACTAATGTATAGAAAGCTGAACCAAACGCAGAACTTGTAAACGTATGTCCTTCATGAACATAATGTATGAACTCATAAATCTCAAGACCTAAGAATCCAAGACCTAATAATAATGTTACGAGGAACCAGCCTTGTAATGAACGTACCTTGTTCTGCTTTAAAGAAAGTACTGCGTACACACTCGTAAGTGAGCTAGTTAGTAGCAGCATTGTAGCTAGGAATACTAATGGCAGTGAAAATAGTTCTGCCCCAGAAGGGCCGTCTAAATGCATATTTCTAAGACCAAGATATGTTCCGAAAAGTGTTGCAAACAAAACCGTTTCTCCACCAAGGAATAACCAGAATCCTAAAAATTTATTCTTACCTTCAAGGGTAGCTTTTTCAGGATGTGCAGGGAAATTCGCATCTGTTAAACGTTCTCCAGCATTCATTAAGCTCTACCCCCTTTAATGTCTGCTTCAACTTCTTCTTTATGAATATGATACCCATGATCATCAATAATAGAACGTAGGAACATGGTGATCAATACTAGCCCTAGTCCTGCTCCAGCTACGTACCAGTTTGAATAGATAAAACCAAAGCCTGAAATGAACATGCCTAGAGATAAAATGAAAGGAAGAATCGATCCATTTGGCATATGAATTTCTCCTACAGGTTCTGCAGGTGTCATTGCTCCGTTCCCAGCTGTTTTCTCAACATACAATGCATCAAGTCCACGAACAAGTGGTGTTTGAGCGAAGTTGTATTCTGGTGTTGGAACCGGCATAGACCATTCTAGTGTACGTCCATCCCATGGGTCTTTAGTTGTTGCATATTTAGATGATGCAGAGATGATGATGTTGATTAAAAGTACAACTGTTCCTGCACCCATAAGAATCGCGCCGATCGTACTTACAAAGTTTGCTCCGTCAAGTTCTTGGCCAGACATATATGTATAAACACGTCTAGGCATACCCATTAGTCCTAACCAGTGCTGAGGGAAGAACGTTAAATGGAAACCAATAAAGAACAACCAGAAGTTCCACTTTCCAAGTGTTTCATTCAATACGCGGTTAAACATTCTCGGGTACCAATAGTATAACCCTGAGAATAATCCTAAAATCAAACCACCAACGATAACATAGTGGAAGTGAGCTACTACGAAATAACTGTCATGATACTGATAGTCAGCAGCAGGTACAGAAAGCATAACGCCCGTTACTCCACCCATTACGAAAGTTGGTACGAATCCAACTGCAAAAAGCATAGCTGTCGAGAAACGAATCTGTCCGCCCCACATCGTGAAGATCCAGTTAAAGATCTTAACACCAGTCGGAATCGCGATCGCCATCGTTGCTACAGCGAAGATTGAGTTAGCTACAGGTCCTAAACCAACAGTAAACATGTGGTGAACCCAAACCATGAATCCTAAGAATCCGATCAGTACTGTCGCAAAAACCATTGCGCTATAACCGAACAAACGCTTATTTGAGAATGTAGAAATAACTTCAGAGATAATACCGAATGCTGGAAGAATTAAGATATATACTTCCGGGTGACCAAAGATCCAGAAAATATGTTCCCAGATTAATATGTTACCACCCATATCTGGATTAAAGAAATTAGCATCAAATACACGTTCGAACATTAGTAAGAAGAATCCTACTGTAAGTGCAGGGAATGCGAAAAGAATAAGTCCAGATGTAACAAATGAAGCCCATGTGAACAATGGCATACGCATGAATGTCATACCAGGTGCACGCATATTGATAATCGTTACAAGGAAGTTAATACCACCTGCAAGAGTACCTGCTCCGGCAATCTGAAGACCGAGTACATAGAAATCAACACCCGTATCCTCTGCAACTGTTGATAAAGGTGCATAAGCTGTCCATCCAGCTTCAGGAGCACCACCTAAGAACCAACTTAAGTTCAAAAGTACTCCCCCGAAGAAGAATAACCAGAATCCGACTGCGTTTACATAAGGAAACGCTACGTCACGAGCGCCTAACTGTAAAGGAACGATCGCATTCATGAAACCAAAGATGATCGGCATGGCTGCCAAGAAGATCATCGTTGTTCCATGCATTGTTAACAATTGATTATAAAGTTCACCAGTGAAAATCTTGCTGTCTGGTTCCATAAGTTGAATACGCATTAAAACTGCTTCAAGTCCTCCGATTAAGAAGAAGAAGCCACCAGCCAAAAGATACAGAATACCGATCTTTTTATGGTCAACGGTAGTGAGCCAATCCATTAACCCACTTCTCTTTTTGTGACTTTCGTGAGTTGCCACGGTGTAACCTCCTTTTTTGCAATGCTTAAGACTATTTCAATTTAAGACCTAACAAGTAATCTGAAACAGCATCAATTTCCTCATCAGAAAGATTTACTTTAGGCATGTTGTTGCCTGGTTTAACTTCTTGAGGGTCCTTGATCCACTTTTTCAGATTTTCTTTATCATGTTCTAAGATACCTGCTACGCGGTCTTTATCCCCAAAACCAGTTAAGCTAGGCCCTGTGTTTCCGCCGTTTTGTCCAACAGCGTGACAAGATAAACAGTTCTTTTCAAAGACTTGTTGTCCATCAGCATTAGCAGAAGATTTGTCGTCAGCCGCTTTATAGCCCGCAACCCAGTTCTTGTAGTCTTCTTTAGAAACAACTCTTACTTTAAAGTCCATTAAAGCATGGGATGCACCACAAAGTTCAGCACATTTCCCTTTGTACACTACGTCTGTCTTACTTCCCGTATCAAACCACATGTAGTTCTTGTTTTTATCACCAGGGTTTGTATCGGTCTTACCTGCTAGTGAAGGAATCCAGAAAGAGTGAATAACATCAGCAGATGATAATTCAACATGCACTTTCGTATCTGCCGGAAGAACCAGTTCTTGAGAAGTGATTAATTCTTCTTTCGGATATTCAAACTCCCACCAATATTGGTGTCCAGTAACCTTAATGCTTAACTCGTTCTTTGAAGCAGGTTTCGCATCTGCAGAGAATTCAAACGTTCTCATTACAGTTGGTACAGCTAAGATGATAAGCAAAAGAATCGGAATAACTGTCCATAATAGTTCAAGCATGTGGTTACCTTCCACTTGCTTAGGTGTAGAATTGTCACCTTTTTTCTTTCTGAACTTTAATAATACGAATGCATAAAGAACGAAAACTACCACCAGAACCAGAATCATAATACTAATAGAGATCAGCATCAGCTGGAACTGTTTGTCAGCAACTTCACCTTGCGGAATTAAAGTTGATAGAGTCGGATCTCCGCACCCCATCAAAAGAAGAGCCAACATGGCAAATAAGGAAAGAAAACGCCCTTTTTGTAGCCATTTTTTCATCACTACATATACCCCACTTTCTCGTTGTAGTCTGTTTTGACTGAATGTTCTATCTATTCAATTCAAATAAATAGGTTATTTGAATGGAAATAGCAAAATTAAATCTTACGCATTAAAACCTTTGTTAATAAAACTAGGAGTTCACTCTTATGAGTGAATACAAACGATAAGCCTTCATCTATACTTTTTTATGAAAGCCCTTTTATGTAAAGGCGATTATAGGAACAGCACAATCGCGCTGTTCCAGTATAAAATCTATATGTTCACTAAGATCATAGCAACAAACATAATGGTCATATAATTCAACGAATATACGAACATCATACGAGCCCACTTCATGTCATCCTTAGTCTTTAGCCCTGATAATGCTAGGATCAGCCAACCTGTTCCCAACACAGCAGCAAGGATCAAGTAGACGATACCAAATTCGAACAGGTAAAGAGACACAGGAAGTAATGCGGCTACGTACCAGATCATCTGACGTTTCGTTAATGCGAAACCGGATACAACAGGAAGCATTGGAATACCAGCTTTTCTATAATCTTCACATCGTTTCATCGCAAGCGCTAAAAAGTGTGGAGGTTGCCATAAAAACATGATTAAGAATAAGATCCAAGCAACCCAATGAAGGTTTGCATCAACTGCTGCCCAACCGATTAAAGGTGGCACAGCCCCAGATATGCCTCCGACTACCGTATTAATAGAATGAGTTCGTTTAAGCCACATCGTGTAAACGACAACATATACAAACAGTCCGATCAATCCCATTACTGCTGCTGTTAAGGTTGTCATGGCAAGCATAACTGTTCCGATTGCGGATAGAATAATACCTACCCAAAGGACTTGATTCGCGCTGATCCTGCCCGTAACTGTCGGCCGTTCAATCGTACGTTCCATCAATTGGTCTATATCTCTATCAATATAGTTATTCAAGCAGCAGCCACCTGCAATAACTAATGCAGCACCTAAAATACAAAGAACTAAATCGCCAATCTTGTCAGAAAATAAAAGATTGTTATATTTTAAAGCTAGAAAGAATCCAGCAAATGTCGTAATCAAGTTACTCATAACAATCCCGAGCTTCGCGATGGTCAAAAAATCTTTCCAGGTGCCTGTAGGATTCGCTTCAGATAGAGGTCCAGGTTCCATTACTTTGTTAGCGACTTCATATGCAGTTGGAGTTTTGCTCAACAGATACACCTCCTTTTAGAGTAAAATGTTCCAATTCTTGCTTTTGCTGTTATTTAAGCCCTCATTCATTCTATATGGGCTTGACTCTAAAATCAACGGTAAAAAAATGTCTTCATCTGTTCACAATATGTAAAGTAGAACGTTTTACCTATATGATAGGATAGTGGTATATAAAGATTATATAAAGAAAATGTCCTCTAACATTATAAAACAAATCAAGTGCTTTGTATACTTCGACTAATATAGACACTATCTTATCTTATTTGTACGATGGAAGTGTCTGGAATACTTGTTGAAATTATTACAAATTTGTGAACGGTTATTGGACAAAAAAAGCAGGTGAATGAATTGAAAAGATTTTATCAGATTTATTCTATTATTACTTCGTTAGGTATGTTGCTAGTATTGCTGATGGGAGCTGTTGTAACAAAAACAGGCTCAGGTGATGGATGCGGTAACTCGTGGCCGCTCTGTTATGGAGAAATCTTGCCTACAGCACCTAAACTCGAAACGATTATTGAAGTGAGTCACCGTTTTGTGTCAGCATGGCTCGGCCTTCTCGTTATCATACTCGCGATTTGGGCTTGGAGACGAGATCCACATAGAAAAGAGATAAAGATTTTGGCTGGATCAGCTGTATTCTTTATTATCCTTCAAGGCCTTCTTGGAGCCGCTGCCGTTATTTGGAGTCAATCTTCGGCTGTTCTTGCCTCCCATTTCGGCTTTTCGCTCGTTTCGTTCGCAAGTGTTCTTTTGATTGCGATTCTTTCTTTTGAAGATCCTAACCGTCCTTTTATCGCGAAAGTGTCGCCAGCATTTAAAAAGAACATCTATTGGTTATTCGCTTATCTGTATGCTGTTGTATACACAGGTGCACTCGTAAGACATACTGGCTCAAGCATGGGATGTGGTCCTGAGTTCCCTCTTTGCAATGGAACCATTTTCGCAACAATCGGATCTCAAGCAAGCATTCATCTATTGCATCGAATCGCTGCTATCGTCCTGTTTATTTGGATCGTATACGCTTGGTATCACGCTCGAAAATACTATAGCGATCAAAAAGTAGTAACAAAAGGATTTCAGTTCGCTCTACTATTTGTCATTCTTCAAGGTGTATCAGGTGCAACGATCGTTTATTCCAACTTAAACTTATTCGTGGCCCTTGGTCATGGATTGATCATTTCCTTCTTGTTCGGAACGCTGAGTTACTTAGCGTTAATCGTATATCGAAAGTAAATCAAAAAAACCAAGGTGCAGTTTTGCACCTTGGTTTTTTATTTTTACTTAATCAACTCTATTAAAAGATCGCCAGCAGCGATTCCTTCCCCATTTTGAACAGAGATCTCTTTAACGGTTCCATCAAAAGGAGCTTGAACGGTAGTTTCCATCTTCATGGCCTCAGTAATCATCAGATGATCACCTTTTTTAACCTTTTCTCCTTTTTCAACTAAAACCTTGATCACCGTCCCTGGCATACTCGCACCAATTTGAGCAGGATTCGAAGGGTCTACTTTTTGTTTTGCTGATACGGTTACTTTTGCACTTTCATCGATTACTACGATTTCACGCGATTGACCATTTAGTTCAAAGTAAAGAACTCGTGACCCATCATTCTGTGCTTCACCGATTGAAACGAGCTTCACGATTAAAGTCTTACCTTGTTCGATCTCGACTTCAATCTCTTCCCCAAGTTTCATTCCATAGAAGAACGTTGGGGTATCAAGAACAGAAATATCACCAAATTGTGAATACATCTTCTCCCGATCCAAGAATACTTTTGGATATAACGCATACGCCAAAACATCAAAACTTGTAACTTGGCGATTAATCTTATGGAATAACGTTTCTTTGATGTCATTAAAGTCAGCCGCTTCTAAAAGCTCTCCAGGCCTAACTGACAGAGGTTCTCTACCTTTTAATACGATGCGCTGCAGTTCCCTAGGAAAACCTTCATACGGCTGCCCTAGGTACCCTTGAAAGAATTCTACAACAGAGTCCGGGAAATCCAAGGATTCTCCTCGATCATATACATCATCTTCTGTTAAATTGTTCTGAACCATATAGAGAGCCATATCACCTACAACTTTTGATGATGGAGTAACTTTAACCACATCGCCAAACATATCATTCACCCTACGATACATCTGTTTCACTTCATCCCAGCGGTCTCCAAGACCTACTGCTTTGGCTTGCTGCTGAAGATTACTAAACTGCCCGCCTGGCATCTCATGCTCATATACTTCCGGGTCTGGTGCAGCCGAATTACTTTCAAAACCTGAGTAGTATTTTCTGATATCTTCCCAATAAGAAGATAAGTCTTTAACATGATCAATGTTCAAATCTGGTTGTCTTTCATTCCCTGCTAATGCGTAATATAGTGAATTTGCACTCGGCTGAGATGTCTGGCCGGCCATTGAACTTACAGCAACATCTACGATATCAACACCTGCTTCAGCAGCTTTAGCGTAAGTATAGATACCGTTTCCGCTCGTATCATGCGTATGAAGATGGATCGGAATATCAACCGCTTCTTTTAGCGCTGATACAAGGTCATAGGCAGCTTGAGGTTTTAAAAGCCCAGCCATATCTTTAATAGCTAGAATATGTGCCCCTTCTGCTTCAAGCTCTTTTGCTAGATTCACATAATATTTCAAATCATACTTCGTGCGGTTCGGATCTAAAATATCTCCTGTATAGCAGATTGCAGCTTCCGCGATCTTTCCTGTCTCTCGAACAGCCCTGATCGCAACTTTCATGCCTTCTACCCAGTTTAAGCTATCAAAGATTCGGAACACATCGATTCCTGCCATTGCTGACTTTTTAACAAACTCCTCAACAACATTATCTGGATAGTTTTTGTATCCTACCGCATTCGATGCTCTAAGTAACATTTGGAACAATACATTTGGAGCCTTTTCTCTCAGCTTAATTAAGCGATCCCATGGATCTTCATTTAAGAAACGATAAGAAACATCAAATGTTGCTCCACCCCACATCTCGAGGGAGAACATCTCTGGCCATAATCTTGCAGTCGGCTCAGCAATATGAAGAAGGTCATTCGTACGAACACGAGTAGCCAACAAGGATTGGTGACCGTCACGGAACGTAGTATCCGTAAGTAATAGTTTCTTTTGATCCTTTATCCAGCGAGCCACTGCCTCTGGCCCTTCAGCGTCTAACAATTGCTTCGTTCCATTAGGAATCGATTCTGTTTGCTTTATTTTTGGAATACGAGGTTTAGCAAAATTAGGTTTCTCCTGCTTGGCAAGTCCCGGAAATCCATTGATGGTAGTCGCACCAATATAAGAAAGCATCTTCGTTCCTCTATCTTTACGCTTTGGAAAAACAAAGAGCTCACTGCTTGTATCAATGAATGAAGTATCATAATCACCTGACAAAAACTTTTGGTGTGTGACTACATTCTCAAGGAAAGCTATGTTTGTTTTGATACCACGGATACGAAACTCTTTTAAGTTTCTTAACATTTTAGAAGCGGCTTGCTCATACGATAATGCCCACGTAGACACTTTCACGAGTAAAGAATCATAATAAGGCGTGATAATGGCGCCTTGGAATCCATTTCCAGCATCTAATCGAACACCAAATCCTCCACCAGAACGATAAGCCATGATCTTACCCGTATCAGGCATGAATTGATTAGAAGGATCTTCTGTTGTTACACGTGATTGGATCGCGTAACCATGGCAATAAATATCTTCTTGCTTTGGAATACCAATTTCTTTTCCGTGTAAGGGATATCCTTCAGCGATTAAAATTTGCGATTGAACGATGTCGATCCCAGTGACCATCTCCGTAATCGTGTGTTCAACCTGAACGCGCGGATTTACTTCTATGAAATAAAATTTGCCGTCTGGCGTTACTAGATACTCAACGGTACCTGCATTGATATACCCTACATGCTCCATCAAAGATACAGCAGATTCGCAAATATCATGGCGAAGCTCATCAGATAGCGAAACACTTGGTGCTACTTCAACGACCTTCTGATGTCTTCTTTGTACAGAACAGTCACGCTCATATAGATGCACTAAATTGCCTTCATGATCTCCAAGGATCTGTACTTCAATATGTTTTGGGTTCTCTACGAATTTTTCAACATATACTTCATCTTTGCCGAACGCGGCTTTTGCTTCTGATTTGGCACGATCGTAACTTTCTGCCAAAGAGTTTTCACTTCTGACGATACGCATTCCGCGTCCACCGCCACCCATAGAAGCTTTGATGATGATCGGAAAACCATTGCTCAGAGCAAAGTCTCTCACTTCTGAAAGGCTATTAACAGGTCCATCACTGCCTGGAATTACAGGGATGTTGGCATCAATAGCCGTTTGTCTAGCTTTGACTTTATCGCCGAAAACATCGAGGTGTTTTTGATTTGGACCAATAAAAATGATCCCTTCTTCATGACAACGCTCTGCAAATTCTTTGTTTTCCGACAAAAAACCGTATCCTGGATGAACTGCGTCAACACCATTCGTTTTAGCGATTTCAATAATGCCTTCGATATCAAGATAAGCATCAATCGGTTTTTTACCTTCACCTACAAGATAAGCTTCATCTGCTTTATAACGATGATAAGATCCCGTATCTTCTTTTGAATAAATAGCTACTGTTCGTATATCTAGTTCGGTACAAGCTCTGAAAATTCGGATTGCAATTTCTCCTCGGTTTGCTACTAAGACTTTGCTGATTTTTCTACTCATACAAGTTCCTCTCCTTTTACCGTTACATGATAGCTTTTATCTTTCTGTTTACTTCGGGCTTTCGATCAGGCACTTTTTTGTTCAGATTTACTTTTGCAGAAATATTTATGAGAATCCCCATCGATGTTAGAAACAACAGAAGGGATGAGCCCCCGTACGAAATAAATGGCAACGGAACACCAGTAATAGGTAATAACCCAACTGCCGCACCTAGATTGACCACTGTTTGAATACCTATCATTCCAGCGATACCAAAAGCTAATAAACTTGAATATGTATCATTACTCTGCATGCCAATATAAAATCCTTTTAAAACGATATACCCTAACAAAGCGATGATCGAAAATACTCCGATAAATCCAAGCTCTTCTGCGATGATGGCAATAATAAAATCAGTATGCGGTTCTGGGAGGAATCCATATTTCTGAATGCTTTCACCTAGACCTGATCCTGTCATTCCACCCGCAGCGATTGAGATATATCCATTCACGAGCTGATATCCGTCGCCAGCAGGATCTTTAAATGGCGCAAAAGCTGCATCAAAACGGGAAAGCTGCTCTGGTGTTAAACGAAGGAATATTCCTAATCCTACGATACCCGCTAGAGCCGCCATTGAAAAAATATGTTTGAATTTTATTCCGGAGCAAAACAGAATAACTCCAGCAACACCCGAAACGATTATGCCTGTCCCTAAGTCTGGCTGCCTTAAAATCAATAGAAACATGATGGCGAAAATTGTTAGTGGCGGGATGACTCCTTTTTTGAAATCTTGCATCTTTCCTTGTTTCTTTGAATAGATCGCAGCCAAATAGATAGCTAGGGTCAGCTTAATAAATTCAGCAGGCTGAATACCGATCGGACCTATGTATAACCAGCTTTTTGCGTTGTTTACTTCTCGTCCGAACAATAATACAAATATCAATATAAGTATAGAAAATACGACGATAGGCATCATTAGTTTTTTATAGATTTGAACATTGAATCTCATTGTAAAATACATGAGTCCTATCCCAACTAGCAGAAAGACTAGTTGTCTTGTAAAGAAAAAGCTGCTGCTATAATCGTATTTATTGATCGTTACCCCTATACTCGCGCTGTAGATCATGACTAAACCAGCACTGCACAATAATAGTACGGCTACTATCAAAGAATAGTCATAGGGTCTTACTGCTTTTTTCACGTTGTTCACCTTTCTCCTCTCTTACGAAATCTTGAAACTGCATCTTTATAATTATTAGATATTGTAACACATAAACCTTTTTTATTTATGAAACAACACTACAGCTTCAGCTTCTTATACTATTTCGAAGGATGTGTCGGCTTTTTGATGAATATCCTCTCATAAATGAAAATGACCTCCTGTAAAGCCGGCACTTGTTAAAAAGAGTAACTACTCACAAGAAAATGCAAGGAAATGTATGTATATAAAAAAATCCAGTCCAATTTACATTCTCGGACTGGGTGTCGTTCATTTTTTCATTGAGGCATCGTGTAAAGCAGTTAACTGCTTTTCAAGTGATTCTAATAACTTCTTACCTGTCTCTTCTTCGACCAGGTTTAAACGGACTGCAAAATCTATTTCACGGGATAAACCAAACATTTGCGTATCCAATACTTCCTCATAGAGGGGACATTGTGGCATTGTTAAGTTTTCCATTTGAACTTCAATTAGTTTCAGGATTTTGTCTGCATCTGCTTTTAATAGTTCAAATGCCCTTTCCCGATGTCCAGTTGCCATCTCAGCTGACAATGATCATCCCTCCGTTCAACACGATTTCTACCTTTAAATATAAAGGTTTGCATAAAAAAAATCAACATATTACAGTATTCTTATAATCGTGCTATGCTTTTCATAGCGTTTTCAAATTCAAGGAGGTTTATATGGAATTCATCGTTGCATTAAACGGAAAAGTAAACTATCCCCTTACATTAGATCCAGGTGTATGGATTTTTGATGATAGAAAAGAGGATTTACACACATTGTTCGATTTAGAAAAATCGAAGGAAAACGAGCAAGAAAAATACTTAAGAGAAGTATCTGCACACTGGGATCGCGAATTACAGGAAGGCGCTGTTCCCCCTTCAGAACAAAAGAAGCAAAGCTCAAAGAGCACTTTGAAAGAAACACTGTTAACAAGTTCATTCGCCATTTCTTTATCTTATTTTATCTATAATGCACAACCGCACCCTGACGCTGAAAAAGTTAAGATAGAGTCAGGGGACGGTAGCCTTGTAATCACACTTGAAGAAGCTCAAAACGGCTATTTCGCCTTTTCTAATAATGGAAAACCGCTCAAAGAAGACGGCCCTGTTCATTTTTATTTTGGTGATGGGCGTAACAAAGAAAATCCGATCAAACACATTACAGCAGTAACTATTCTTTAATTGAAAATACAGACAGCTCATATATGGGCTGTCTTTTTTTTACTCATCATTCACATTATCTATAATAGGTCAGCTGCTATTTGAGCTAGAGATGAACGTTCACCTTTTTCTAAGCGAACATGACCACTCAGCGCTTGATCTTTAAACTTCTCTACTACATACGTTAATCCGTTCGTAAACTCATCAAGATAAGGGTGATCAATCTGTTGAGGATCTCCTAAAAGAACGATCTTACTGCCTTCTCCTACCCGCGTTAAGATGGTCTTCACTTCATGTTTTGTTAAATTTTGTGCTTCATCAATAATGATAAATTGGTCTGGCAGACTTCGTCCTCGGATATAAGTCAGGGCTTCAACATGAATAGAACCAATTCCAGCCAGGATCTTTTCGAGTTCTCCAGATTTTTTAGTATTAAATAAATATTCTAAGTTGTCATAGACCGGCTGCATCCACGGTTTCAATTTTTCTTCCTTTTCACCAGGCAAGTATCCAATATCTTTCCCGACCGGAACGATCGGACGAGCGATAAAGAGTTTTATATAATCCTTTAAATCTTCTGTTTGAAGCAGTGCTGCTGCGAGAGTAATCAGTGTTTTTCCTGTTCCAGCTTTACCGATCAGCGTCACGAGGGGTAAATCTTTTCTGAGAAGTAACTCAAAGGCCATCTTTTGCTGAACATTTCTTGCCCGAATTCCCCATATTTGTTCTGAATCATATCTAAGCGGCTTCAACGTCTTACCGTTTTCATCGACTTTTCCAAGAGCAGAAACCGATGATCTGAACACATCTTTTAAGATTACAAATTGATGAGGATGGAAAGAGTGACCTGTCAACTCGATCAGTTGAAGTTCATTTTTTTCGTAAAATTTATTTAATAGATCACCTTGTACATATATTTCTTTGTAACCTGTGTACGTTTGATCATTCTTGTCTATAACTCGATCGCTCAGAAAATCTTCAGCTTCAATTCCAAGTGCGTCTGCTTTTACACGAACGAGCACATCTTTTGAGACAAGTATCACTTTGATGCCGCTTTTCTTTTCTTCTTCTTCCTGTTTAAGGTTTAGAGTTACAGCGAGTATTCGATTATCGTTCGTTTGTTCAACAAAGGTTTCCTGAAGTCTTTTGAAGGATTTATGATTGAGTTCTACACGAAGGGTACCCCCATTTTCAAGCGGAACTCCTTTATGAAGCTGTCCTTTTTGTCTGACTCTATCGATCAGACGAGAAACCTCACGTGCATTTCTTCCAATTTCGTCCATATAACGTTTTTTTGAATCCACTTCTTCTAACACGACTGCAGGAATGATTACTTCACTATCTCCAAAAGATTGTATGGAATACGGATCCTGCAACAGTACGTTCGTATCTAGGACGTATCGTTTATTCAACATTCAGCCTCCTGACTTAATGTGTTCTAGAGATCGTTATTTAAGCATGTTTATGGACTGCCTATTAAAAATGTATGTACAAAGGAATAAAGTTAGAAGAATGTACAAAAAATAACGAAAATGAACTGGAAGGATGAATGTCATTGAAAATATTTCGAATCGTAGCCGTTCTTAGTGCAATATTCGTACTTTTTGGCTGCATGAACAATAATAATGATAATGCTCAAAATGACCAGAACACTCCTAGGCTTACAAAAGTTAACCAAACGGCAAACAGCAAAAAGCCTCACCAACCAAAAGGCTCTCAAGAGATATCGAGGCACCTAGTAGGATTAGCTACTGGAATTCCCGGTGTAGAGGATGCTACAGCTGTTGTATTAGGTCCTTATGCCGTAGTAGGGATTGATGTAGATCGAAAGCTTGATAATTCTAAAGTTGGATCGATCAAGTATTCAGTTGCTGAATCATTGAAAAATGATCCTAACGGAAAGAATGCTCTCGTTACAGCTGATCCTGATACAGTAGAAAGACTTCGTCAGATGGGTAAGCAAATCCGTCAAGGTCATCCGATCGGCGGAATTATGAAAGAGCTAGCAGGTATTGTTGGAAGATTAATGCCACAAGTACCTCATAGCATACAGACGAAAAAGCCGTCTCCAACGGAAACAAACGATAGCCAATTATCAAAAAGAGAACAACAAGAGCTTAAAAACCAACAACAAAAACAAGAAAAATCAGATAAAAATCAGCCTCAAAGATTGAATGAAACGTGATTTTTGAGAAATAGAAAGACTCATGACGCCTAGCTCATGAGTCTTTTACTCGTTAACTATGGGGTTTTGTCGAAAATCGGATAAAAAATTTTATACTCGTATTTAATTCGAATTACCTCGTAATTATGTCAGCTTTCTTCGGATAATTTACACATTACCTCGTTTAAAACGATGTGTGTTCGCTAATGAATGACACTCCGCTAATTTGTTCACCTGAGAATTACGAATACTACTTTTTCTTAAAAAATCTCTGTTACATTACTCTCTACTCACATACCAAGCATCGTTCATTTAATTTTCCAATTTCTTTATGGTATACTGTTTGAAAGGGGTGAAATACGATGCGTGTAAAATGCGTATTATGCGATACGATCGAAGTTATTGAAAATGAATGCTCCCTAGCAAAAAAACTAAGAAACCGTCCTATACACACGTTTATGTGCGAGTCTTGCAGAGAACGCATAACGCGAAAAACCGCGGAGCGTGAAGCTACCGGTAATTTCACATTATATCGAAGCCCGGATACAAACAATGATTGGTAATAACATAAGGATTATTCCATGGATTTTATTTGGTAGCATCGCCGGCATTCTGCTGGCTTGTTTTTTTTACATTCCAGAAGTACTTTTTGGAATAAATCTTTACACATTTCTATTAAATATTGATTTCCTGCCTCTTCCCGATTCCGTTCTCTATAATGAGCCTTTTCAGTTTGTCCTTCATATCATCATTGCGATCTTCCTTATCGCTTTTGTAGATGTTATTTGCAAAGTTTATAACCATCCTTATCAGATCTCTTTGATCATCAACGGAATCATGTCTTTCACGTTCTTCCCTCTTTACCACTTAGCTGTTGAAAAACCATTTTCAGCCCCACTAACGTTACCTTTTCTCATTTGGCTGATCGGCCATATACTCTTTGCGATCATCATTGCTTTTTTCGTTAAACGATTGAACAAAAAAAGGAGTACTGATTAATCAGTACTCCTCGTTAAATCTTGGTTCACTTTGAATTCCTTCGTATAAAGCATCGATGCTGTCGATAAAAAACTTTTCAGTGTTTTCTTTGCCGTTCACATCATACATTACGATGTAAAACGGACCTGAAGTCGTTACTGCAGAAATGTTCACATGATGATCTTCTGTAAGAATCTCAGTGAAAAATTCAAAAGTCTCCTTAGCTGCTAGATCATGGGGTCTTTCTTCATGTACTTTTTTAATGCTCAACCAATTAGATAGAGCGTCAACAAGCTGCATAACGAACCCCCTATCAGCTTTTTTCTTTCTTGCTCTGATGAAGCCGGACTTTATAGATGATTAAAATGAGTGCGGCTACCATTAATCCTTCAGCGACCGGCAAACCGATACCGAAAAATGCTAGTGGCAAACATCCGATAATCAAAAACAAATAGATCACTACCGCTTTTAACGGCGGTAGTTTTTTTGCAAATCCCAACTTAAAAACAATGATGCTTAACACTGTTATGATGAGATATAACAGCAGAAAAGCTCTGACAGGGTCGTTCTCAATCCCTAGCAGCAATGCCATGGAGGACGAATCTTCCCCTGTCGCTTTCATGATTTCTTGTTCCTCCACGATTCCCACTCCCGATCGTTTTGTTAAGAAATATGTTTAGCCTTGAGCAAGTTTCTTTTTCTTTTCTACTCTTTCACGCTCGTTCTTATCAAGTACTTTCTTACGAAGACGGATGCTTTCAGGTGTTACTTCGCAATACTCGTCATCGTTCAAGTATTCTAATGCTTCTTCTAGTGACATGATACGAGGCTTCTTCATGCTTACTGTTTGGTCTTTGTTCGCAGAACGCATGTTAGTCATCTGCTTTACTTTTACGATGTTAACTGTAATGTCATTCTCACGAGTATGTTCCCCAACGATCATACCCATGTATACTTCTGTTCCTGGCTCAATAAAGATCGTACCACGGTCTTCAACACCCATGATTCCGTATTGAGAAGCTTTCCCGTTTTCCATTGAAACGAGTACACCTTGACGACGTCCACCAACGTTTCCAGCAACCATTGGCTGATAGCTGTCGAACGTATGGTTTAAGATTCCGTAACCGCGTGTTTGTGTTAAGAACTCAGTTGTGTAACCGATCAAACCACGAGCAGGTACCATGAATTCAAGACGCACTTGCCCAGAACCATTGTTCACCATGTTCTTCATTTCACCTTTACGGTCTCCTAAAGATTCCATGATCGCACCTGTGTACTCTTCAGGAATGTCAATTTGTACATGTTCAACTGGCTCACATTTTACGCCATCGATTTCACGAACGATTACTTCAGGTTTTGATACTTGAAGTTCGAATCCTTCACGGCGAAGATTTTCAATCAAGATTGAAAGGTGAAGCTCACCACGACCAGACACTGTCCAAACATCCGGAGAATCCGTGTTTTCAACACGAAGACTTACGTCTGTTTCAAGCTCAGACATCAAGCGCTCTTCAATTTTACGGCTCGTTACATATTTACCTTCACGACCAGCGAAAGGTGAGTTGTTAACTAAGAAAGTCATCTTCAAAGTTGGCTCATCGATACGAAGAACAGGAAGCGCTTCTTCTTGACCTTCAGGACATACTGTTTCCCCAACGTTGATCTCTTCCATTCCAGAAACGGCGATCAAGTCTCCCGCTTTTGCTTCGTTGATCTCGATACGCTTTAATCCTAAGAAACCAAACAGCTTTGTAACACGGAACTTTTTAACTGATCCATCAAGTTTCATTAATGAAACGGCTTGACCTACTTTGATCGTTCCACGGAATACACGGCCAATACCGATACGTCCAAGGTAATCGTTATAATCAAGCATCGTAACTTGGAACTGAAGTGGCTCAGCACTGTTATCTTCTGGTGCAGGAATCGTGTCAATAATCGTATCAAGAAGAGCTGTCATATCTTCATCTTGCTTGCTTGGGTCCATTGAAGCAGTCCCTTTAAGAGCAGATGCATAAACAACAGGGAATTCTAATTGATCTTCTTCAGCACCTAGTTCAATGAATAGATCGATTACTTCATCTACTACTTCTTCAGGGCGTGCAAAGTCACGGTCAATTTTGTTTACAACTACGATTGGCGTTAACTTTTGCTCTAGCGCTTTTTTCAAAACGAAACGCGTTTGCGGCATACAACCTTCATATGCATCTACAACAAGTAGAACACCATCAACCATTTTCATGATACGTTCTACTTCACCACCGAAATCGGCATGTCCTGGCGTGTCCATGATGTTAATGCGTTTCTCGTTATAGTTAATCGCTGTATTTTTAGCTAGAATTGTAATTCCGCGCTCACGTTCTAGAGCATTAGAATCCATAGCACGTTCATTAACTTGTTCATTGTCACGGAAAGTTCCTGACTGATGTAGCAATTTGTCCACCAATGTCGTTTTACCATGGTCAACGTGGGCAATAATTGCTATATTGCGTAAATCATCTCTTCTATTCAAATGTATTCTCTCCTTATATCCTATCTCTTTTTCTTATCATTTTTTGTTCAACTCGACTATTATATCACAAATTTACAGAAAGGCTTTTTCTTTTTATGTAAATTCGGTACACTTAATACAGTATAGACAAGTTTTTGGCTTTGGAGGTCATCATGAATATTATTTTCTTTTTTATAGCTCTATTGACGGCATTTGCAATTTGCGGCATCGGAGTAGCTATTGGTGAAAAAAACTGGCTGATCTTTCTTATATCGATCGTTTCTGTATTTTTACTTATGGGATATGGTTTTACTCTTAAAAAGAAGCAAAGAGAACGTTCATAATCGAACGCTCTCTTTTTTAAGACTCGTTTTATATTAAATGATCTAATATTTCTTTATGCAATCCAGGCTTTGCAGCCAGAATACTATTTTGTTCGAGAAGCTGAACAGGTTCACCGTCCGTTCGGCTTACAATTCCACCAACCTCATTCAAAAGGATCAAACCCGCCGCAAAATCCCACGGTGAAAGTCGAAGTGTCATATATGCATCTAGTCTACCGGATGCAACATAAGCAAGTTCGATAGCTGCAGATCCGTATGAGCGAGTCCCTCTAGATTTTCTGATGATCTGTTGTACGTGCTCATGATTGATGCGTCTGTTCGGACTAACCCAAGTTGCATTAACACCAACAACAGATTCTGATAAAGTTACTTCTTCTAACTTCGGTAATTTCTTATCATTTAAATAAGCACCTTCACCCTCTTTAGCAAAATAAAGGTTACTTCCTTCCACATCGTAAATGAGTCCTAATTTCCCTATACCATCTTCATATATGCCTATAGAGATCGCAAAATTAGCTTGTTGATGAATAAAGTTTGTCGTTCCATCGATCGGATCGATAATCCAAATAACACCTTTGGAGTTCCCTTTTATTTCATCGCCATATCCTTCTTCCCCAAGTACTCTATGATCAGGAAAGGTTTGTTGAATCTTAGTGATGAAAAATTTCTCAATACTCTTATCCATATCTGTTACAAGATCAGCGATATGTGATTTATATGTAATCGTTAATGTGTTCTGAAAAGAATCTTTTAAGAGCTGTGCGGCTTCAAGTGTCCATGTCTTCAAGTGTTTCTCTACCGTTATCATTTCTTCGTTCGTCATGTTTTCACTCCTTACCTTTCTTCTAGTATAAGTCAATTTCATTCTCTTCACAAAAAAACGAACCATCCGTTCATGATGGATTCGTTTTTGTTATCCGCTATCAGCTTGGATCATGCTTCTAATCTCACGAGCTCCAGCCTTAATCGTTCGAGCTTACGCTTCGATTCGTTGATCTGTTTTTGATCTTTCGCTTTTAAAGCATCAAACAAAGTAGCTAGTTCATAATCAATCTCAAGTTTTAATACAGGAATTCTTCTTTCTGCATCCGTTCTTTTCAAAGTGTTCATTACTTGTTTCATTTCACCGGCACATCCTTTCTTTTCTCGTTATCTTCTTTTCTTCATTTTATGAAGCAGCCATGTATATGGAAACGGCACTTTGCGGAATCTAATGCAAACATTTTTTTATAAAGCTTTTCATATGTTAAAATTCTTTGTAGCACTTGACGACCAGGAGGATTTTCAAATGACATTTAACGGATTCAATGATTCAGACTTTAAGGTTTTCCAAACGCAAGGACTTGATGAGCGTATGGAAGAAATCATCAACCAGATTCGGCCAAAACTAGAGGCCTTAGGGAATAAATATGCAGAAGAACTTACTGCTCTGACTGGAGAAGAGATGTTCTTTCACGTTGCTAAACATGCAAGAAGAACGGTAAATCCTCCAAAGGATACATGGGTAGCCTTCGCACCTAACAAAAGAGGCTATAAAATGTTGCCACATTTTCAGATTGGACTTTGGGAAACACATGTATTTCTATGGTTCGCACTCATTTACGAAGCACCAATCAAGGATGCATTCGGACAAATAATCCGAAAGAACTTAAACAAGATTAAGAAGAATATACCTAACGATTTTGTATGGTCTGATGATCATATGAAACCTGATAGCTTTCCACATCGTGAGGTAAAAAAGGAACGTCTTGAAGAAATGGCAACCCGTCTTAGCACTGTAAAAAAAGCAGAACTACTTTGTGGCGTTCGTATTGATAGGGATGAGGCTGTAACCATGACTGAGAATGATTGGTACGAACGAATTGATGAAACGTTTAAAACACTGATACCTCTATATGAGCTAAAGAACAAGCTGTAGATAAAAAATAGTGGCAGGAAGCAGAATATTCGCTGCTTCTTACCACTAGTATATTGCCGTACAACAGAAATGTATGGGTAAGTATCCTCATTGTTAGAAAAGTGTTAGAAAAGGTTGTTTAATTTTTGTTTAATGGTTTCAGCTTCCGCATTCATCCTGGTGAACAACTCTTCTACCGAAGGTACATCGTTGATCCTTCCAATAATTTGTCCAGCCCAACCATAACCTTCTTTATTTTTCCCTTCATAAATTAGTTTTTTGTTCGCTTCTCCACTAATGTAATCTTTTAAGTGTTGATATGTACCACTCTTATTTTCTTCTTCTAAAATTTTTAATGTAAAATCTGTCCGTAGCGTTCTGCCTGGTGCACCTAGTGTCCTCTTGATAACCACTGTGTCTAATTCTGAGCTTTCAACAACAAGCTGTTTATATAGGGGATGTGCGTGAACACATTCTTCTGTTGCTATAAACCTTGTACCCATCTCAACCCCTTCCGCCCCCAGAGCAAGCGCAGCCATCAATCCTTTGCCATCACCTATACCTCCTGACGCGATAACTGGAATCGAAACATTCTCAACAACTCTAGGAACTAAGACAAATGTTCCCGTGTCATCCTTCCCGATATGGCCACCACCTTCTTGACCTACTGCCATCACAGCATCAGCTCCTAATTGTTCTGCTTTCACAGCTTGTCTGACGCTTGATACAAGTACTAATGTTTTAATACCTGTATCTCTTAAACGATCTAATACAGGCGCAGGATTACCTCCTGTTACACTGATAACCTCAACCCCTTCTTCGATTGCCGCCTCCAGCATCTCTTCATACGGTCTTCCATGTTGTCCGATCGCAAAGTTAACTCCAAAAGGATTTGATGTTAATCTTTTTGTTCTTTGAATTTCAGTTTTCAACGCTTTTGAGTCTTGTAATGACATAGCTGTAATCTGACCTAAACCACCCGCGTTAGAAACAGCAGAAGCAAGTTCAGAATACGCCAGGTATGCGAGCCCACCTTGTATAATCGGAAATTTAATATGTAAAAGTTCAGTCAGTCTAGTGTTCATTTATTTCCTCCTTGAAAATTAAATCATTTACTTACATCTTCATGCATTTTCTGTTATACTTCTTTTGTTTTATAAAAAGATGAAATTCATTATAAGTTAACAATAGATGAGGTGTAGAATACATTGTCTCAACACGAAACTCCTTTATTTACTGGTTTGCGTGAACATGCAAACAAGAACCCATTGCAGTTTCACATTCCGGGTCACAAAAAAGGACAAGGAATGGATGAAGAATTTAAAGATTTTATTGGACCGAATGCACTATCAATTGACCTGATTAACATTACTCCATTAGATGATCTGCATCATCCAAAAGGAATGATAAAAAAAGCACAAGCACTTGCGGCACAAGCTTTTGGCGCAGATCACACTTTCTTTTCCGTACAAGGAACAAGCGGTGCCATCATGACGATGATCATGTCTGTCGTGTCACCAGGAGATAAGATTCTTGTACCTCGAAACGTGCATAAGTCGATCATGACAGCAATTGTTTTTTCGGGTGCAACACCGATTTTTATTCATCCTGAAATCGATCCTGAGCTTGGTATCTCACACGGTATCACGCCAGACAGCGTAGAGAAAGCTTTAAATCAGCACCCTGACGCAAAAGCAGTACTGGTCATCAACCCGACATATTTTGGTTTTGCAGCTGACCTCAAGGGAATTGTTGATATTGCTCATCGGTTTGAAGTACCTGTTCTTGTAGATGAGGCACACGGTGTTTTGATCCACTTTCATGATCACATGCCATTATCTGCGATGCAAGCTGGAGCAGACATGGCAGCAACGAGTGTTCATAAGCTCGGTGGGTCACTGACAGGAAGTTCTATTCTTAATGTAAGAGAAGGACTTGTATCACCAGAACGTGTGCAAACCATTCTTAGTATGATGACTACGACATCTACATCCTATATCCTTCTTGCTTCATTGGATGCAGCTCGTCGCCGCCTTGCAACTGAAGGGTACACACTTATTGAAAAAACGATACGACTAGCCAACGAAACACGAGCTAAGATCAATGATATTCCTAATCTATATTGTGTTGGTGAAGAAAAGCTTGGCACATCCGCTACATTTGATTATGACCCATCTAAGCTTTTAATCTCAGTAAAAGATCTTGGCATTACAGGGTATGAAGCTGAAACATGGCTTCGTCAAAACTTTAATATTGAGGTAGAATTATCTGATCTGTACAACATATTATGTTTGATCACAACGGCTGATCATGAAAAAGATACGATGGTCCTCGTTCAAGCGTTATCTCAACTTTCTGATGAATTAAGTCATTCAAAGAATGAAGAGATAAAATCGATACCTGTACATGTTCCAGATATACCAGTGCTCGCACTATCGCCTCGTGATGCATTTTACGCAAATACAGAGAGTGTACCTTTCGAAGAATCTGCCGGTAGGATTATCGCAGAGTTCGTAATGGTCTATCCGCCAGGAATACCGATCTTCATCCCTGGTGAAATCATTACGAAAGAAAATTTGGATTATATTAAAGAAAACCTTGAAGCCGGTCTACCCGTCCAAGGCCCAGAAAATGCAGATTTAAAGTATCTGAAGGTTATTCAAGAACAAGTTGCTATTCGATAATTATCTAAAAAAGAAGACCCTTGGAGGTCTTCTTTTTTTCTTACTTATCTAAGTTCGTTTGCTCATGGCAATGCGGGCATGTGTTTGAATATAAAGTGGTCACTTTTTCCTCTTCAAAATGTTCAATTGTTGTTTCACAAGTTTGGCAAATGATTACTCCCATCCGTCCCATCTCCCTTCACATTTTGAAAGCGCTTACGTTTATATTCTTATAATATTATGTCACATTTGATTTGTCAACACATTTAGTATAACACATTAAAAAAATATGTTATTTAATCATATTGTTCTATCGTTTGAATGTTTGGTACAGCTTCTTCAAAGAAAAGCGCCAAATCCTCAGCTTCTTTAAGTGTTTTAATATGAAAGGCCTGCTTGATATATTCAAGATTCCCTATATCATTTGAATCTAATAGCGCTGACCTTCCTGTTTGCATACATACTACTAATGGTTTACCAAAAAACATATTCGTATAAACTATGCCAAAATCATACCTAACCGTATCTGTAGTAAAGCCTACAAACCGGACATTCACGGACTCACTCTCGTCATACAATTTTTCAAACCATTCCATATTACCCCTCCTCGTATGATTACCTCGTTCATCGATCGGGTCGTTCATTACTGGAATTAAATAAGTTATACTAATAAAAATGTCATTGAATGTAAGAGTAATTCCCTCATTTAAGAAGTTTTAAACTCAATTTGTCAAAATCTTCTTAAAATATGATATACTATTAGTATGTTAATATGACGATAAAAATTACAAATTGGAGTGGATCAGATGTCTCAAAGCGCCTATGTCAAACTTGTTCCCGCATCTTTAAAACAAGTGATCACTTTAGAGGAACTAAAAGACCTTCTGCTTTATTACCGTTCTATCACGACAAAAACAGGCGAACAATTATCATGGGGCTATGCAGACGCAGCTTTTCCTTACACGATTGAAGAAAAGGAAGAAGCTGAAGGAAGATGGTTTTACTTAAAAGGAATAGATCAAAGAAAAAATAAATATATTTTAGTTGGTATCGGAACAGATAAAAACAACGATCCTAACCTTGAACAATGTTACATACAATTTACTTTAACTGACATCTCCACTCATGGCGATAAGGGGAAGGCCAATGAATTTTGTAAGTTTATCGCTTCAAAACTTAAGGGTGAACTTCACCTCTTTAACGGAAGAGTGATGTATTATTATCCCAAAAAGTAAAGAGAATCAAGGTTTTTTTCTTTAGGAAGTCCAATCATATGATTGGACTTCCTATTTTATTTTTACTACAATGTAAACTTTCGGGCCCTTAGGGGAAAATAAAATGAATACATATCATGAAAGGATGTGAAGAAATGAAAAAACAACCGAATATTGTTTTTATCGTTTCACTAATAATTTCTGTCGTTTTTGTTATCATAGGAAGTTTATTTCCTACCGAATTCCAAGCTAAGGCTACCGTTATTCAAAATTTCTTACAAGAGAAATTTGGATGGTTCTACCTGCTTTCAGCTACAAGCTTTTTAATCTTTGTATTATATCTAGCTTTTAGTAAGTACGGAAAAATTAAACTTGGAGAGCCGGATGACAAGCCCGAGTACTCAACAATCACTTGGTTTGCTATGCTGTTTAGTGCTGGTATGGGTATAGGACTGGTCTTTTGGGGTGTAGCTGAACCAATCAGCCACTTTTATACACCACCATCCGGAGAAGGAGGAAATGCCGCCTCTGCTCAAGCTGCGCTTCGATACAGCTTCTTTCATTGGGGATTACACCCTTGGGGAATATACACGTTAATCGGATTGTCACTTGCTTATTTTAAATTTAGAAAAGGTGCACCGGGATTGATCAGTGCAATATTCACTCCATTGTTAGGAGACAGAGTTAATGGACCGATTGGTAAAACGATAGATATTGTTGCAGTTTTTGCAACTATCTTTGGAGTTGCAACTTCTTTAGGACTTGGTGCCGTACAAATAAGTGGTGGTGTTTCTTATTTAACGAACATCTCAAATAACTTCACTACACAATTGATTATTATCGCAATCGTCACAGTTTTATTTACTCTTTCAGCTCAAACAGGGTTAAACAAAGGAATAAAATATCTAAGTAACTTGAACATTATGATAGCTGTTCTTTTAATGGCGTTCTTGCTTTTCGCTTCATCAACAAACTTTATCATGGATGTATTCGTACAATCTCTTGGTAACTATCTACAGTATCTTCCTAGTATGAGTCTAAAACTCAGTCCGTTCAGACCTAGTGAAGCCGGCTGGATACAAGGGTGGACAGTATTCTATTGGGCTTGGTGGATCGCATGGGCACCGTTTGTTGGAACATTTATCGCTCGAGTATCAAAAGGAAGAACAATTCGCGAATTTATAATGGGGGTATTGCTTGTCCCGACCGTTTTTGGAGCACTTTGGTTCTCGATTTTCGGCGGTGCTGCCCTACATTTAGAAATCTTTAATAATGTTGGTCTAAATAAGATCATTACTGACAAAGGTACAGAGATTGCTCTCTTTGCACTCTTCGAACATCTTCCGTTCGGAACGCTCATGTCCATATTAGCAATTTTCCTGATCAGTACATTCTTCATTACATCTGCTGATTCAGCTACCTTCGTCCTAGGAATGCAAACAAGTGACGGTCGATTGAATCCTTCTTCTATGACAAAATTCATTTGGGGTATTGTAATAGCAGCGGCAGCATCCATCTTATTGTATACAGGAGGATTAGAAGGGTTACAAACAGCATCAATCATCGCAGCTTTCCCATTTGCATTTGTATTGATCTTTATGATGATTTCTCTTAAAAAGGCTCTTTCTGAAGAGACAAAATTAAAATAAGGCTGTTTATGATGTTCCTTGTTGCTTCCCTGAAGTAGTTTCTATCTGGCGTATGGTGGTGCCTTTTGCGCCATTTAAGAGTCTCACCGCATTGCTTAGGAAGCATCCACGATTATCCAATCATCATTTTACCTGTGACATAAATAAGTGTTAGTGATATCGTCATGTTTAAAGCTACTGATTTGTTTATGTTTAAACGCTGGGCTACCAGAAAATTAAAATACCCGAACATCAACATTAATATTGTTTCAAAAAAATTATGGTCGTGATGTGAGAGAAACAGTACGATTGAATAACCGCACCACATTACAATCTGAATGAAAGTGCATAATAAAACTCTCATCGCTTCCTCCATTTTAACTATATTAATTTATTTGATAGGGCTTAATCAAATTAGAAAAACCCACTGTCTAAGTCCTTCTTTTAGACAAGTGCTTCTAAATAAAGATTATGACGCGTTTACTTATATATGATTGAACAGAAAAAAACCCCTTGTGAGCTGTAAGACAGTCACAAGGGGTTTTCATTTGTTTATTTATTTTACGATGTGTACAGGAAGTCCAATTGCAACTTCAGCTGCTTCCATAGAAATTTCTCCGAAAGTCGGATGAGCGTGGATAGTCATAGCGATGTCTTCAGCAGTCATACCTGCTTCGATTGCTAATCCTAGTTCCGCGATCATATCAGATGCATTTCCACCAGCAATTTGAGCTCCTAATACAAGTCCATCTTCTTTACGAGTGATAAGTTTCATGAAACCATCTGTCTCGTTCATAGATAGAGCACGACCGTTAGCTGCGAACGGGAATTTAGATGCTTTCACATCAAATCCTGCTTCTTTAGCAGATTTCTCATCGTAACCAACTGTTGCAAGTTCAGGATCTGTAAACACTACAGCAGGGATAGCCATGTAATCGATCTCTGCAGCATGTCCAGAGATTACTTCCGCTGCTACCTTACCTTCATAAGAAGCTTTGTGAGCAAGCGCTGGCCCTTCAACTACATCACCGATTGCATAAATACCGCTAACGTTTGTTTGAGCTTTTTTATTGATTTTGATCAGACCGCGTTCAGTCATTTCAACACCAACCTGCTCAAGACCAAGTTCTTCAGTATTTGGACGACGACCAACCGTTACGAGAACATAGTCAGCTTCAAAAGTCTTAGACTCACCTTTGATCTCAGCTGTTACAGTAACACCGTCTTTAGTTTCTTCAACGCCTTTAGCCATAGCTTCTGTAAATACTTCTACATTGCCTTTTTTCTTTAAGCGTTTTGAAACGACTTGACTCATTTGCTTTTCAAAACCAGGAAGGATTTGTTTGCTACCTTCTAGGATTGTTACTTCTGTACCGAAGTTCGCATATGCTGTTCCAAGCTCCATACCGATATAACCGCCACCGATAACTACCATCTTCTTAGGGATCTCTTTAAGAGCAAGAGCTCCTGTAGAAGAGATAATACGGTCACTCCATTTGAAACCTGGGATTTCAATAGGACGTGAACCAGTAGCGATGATCGCATTTTTGAACGTGTATGTTTGAGAGTTCTTCTCATCCATGATACGTACAGTGTTTTCATTTACGAAATAAGCTTCACCACGAATGATTTCAACTTTATTTCCTTTTAAAAGTCCTTCAACTCCGCCAGTAAGCTTCTTAACGATGCCTGCTTTCCAGTCTTGAACTTTGCTGAAATCAACTGTTACGTTATCAACAGTAATCCCCATATCTTCAGAGTGATTAGCATGTTCTACACGGTGACCTGCATTAATCAAAGCTTTTGATGGAATACAACCAACGTTCAAACAAACGCCGCCCATTTCTGCCTTTTCCGCAATAGCCACTTTTTGTCCTAATTGTGCTGCACGAATTGCTGCAACATATCCCCCAGGACCTGAACCTATGACAAGTGTGTCTAACTCAATTGGAAAATCTCCTACTACCATCGAATTACGCCTCCATTACTAATAGTTGTGGATCGTTCAATAAACGCTTAATGTGATTCAATGCATTTTGAGCTGTTGCACCATCGATCAGACGGTGGTCAAAGCTAAGAGATAAAGCTAAAACAGGAGCAACTACTACTTCTCCATCTTTAACAACTGCTTTTTCAGCAATACGGCCGATACCTAAGATCGCTACTTCTGGGTGGTTGATAACTGGTGTGAACCATTGACCGCCTGCAGAACCGATATTCGTAATCGTACAAGATCCGCCCTTCATCTCTTCACCAGAAAGCTTACCATCACGTGCTTTAGTAGCTAGTTCATTGATTTCAGAAGAGATTTTGAAGATGGATTTACGATCAGCATCTTTAACAACTGGTACCATTAGTCCGTTATCTGTATCTGCCGCAATACCGATGTTGTAATAGTGCTTGTATACGATTTCTTCGTTTGCATCGTCGATAGATGCATTAAGCACAGGGTATTCACGCAATGCAGAAGTTAATGCTTTTACCACGTATGGAAGATAAGTAAGCTTGATGCCTTTATCTGCAGCAACTTGCTTAAATTTCTTACGGTGTGCAACAAGATCAGTAACGTCCACTTCATCCATTAGTGTAACATGAGGAGCTGTATGTTTGGAGTTAACCATCGCTTTTGAGATCGCTTTTCTAATTCCTTTGATCTTTTCACGAGTTTCCATTTCGCCAGCAGGAATTGCTTTAGGCGCTTCTTTCTTCGCTTCAGCTTTTGGAGCTGCTTCAGTTTCAGTCGCTTGTGGTGCTGCTTCAGCTGCTCCGCCGCCACTTACGAATTTGTCGATGTCTTCTCTAAGTACACGTCCGTTATCTCCAGAACCTTGTACTTTACGAATATCAACTTCTTTTTCACGAGCATATTTACGAACAGAAGGCATTGCGATCACACGCTTAGATTCGTCTGCTGGTTCTTCTTTCGCTGTATCTTCCGTTTTATCTGTTTTAGCTTCTGATTTGTCAGCTTCTTTAGCTTGATCAGCAGTAACATTCTTTTCTTCTTCAGCTTTAGGCTGTTCTGGAGCTTCATGACCACCGCCATGAGCATCAGCAGGAATTTCACCTTCTGCTTCAATTGTTACTAGAACATCACCAACTACAGATACTGTTCCTTCGTCTACTTTAAGTTCAAGAATTTTACCGTCTACAGGAGATGGAATTTCAACTACAGCTTTGTCGTTTTGTACTTCAAGCAGGATATCGTCTTCTTTTACTTCGTCCCCTGCTTTTACAAACCACTTTACAATTTCACCTTCGTGAATTCCTTCTCCAATATCGGGAAGCTTAAATTCAAATGCCACGATTAACGCCTCCTATTATATAACAATCTTTTTCGTCACTGATGTGAAAGAGCTGAAAGAAAAAGTCAAGAACTGACGTCTCTTTCAGCTAACATTCATTTTTTCTTAGAAGTTGTAGACTTTCTTTGCTTTATCTACAATATCACGATGATCTGGAATCCAAACATCTTCGGCAGAAGCATACGGGAACACTGTATCTGGTGCAGTCACACGCAATACAGGTGCTTCTAAGTGAAGGATTGCACGGTCGTTGATTTCAGCTACAACGAACGCCCCAATACCAGCTTGTTTTTGTGCTTCTTGCACGACAATTGCTCGACCTGTTTTTTCAACAGACGCCATAATCGTTTCGATATCAAGCGGGCTAATCGTACGAAGGTCGATCACTTCAGCAGAGATGCCTTCTTTTTCCAATTCTTCAGCAGCTTTTAATGAAGCGTGAACCATAGCACCGTAAGTAATGATAGAAACATCCTTACCTTCACGTTTCACATCTGCTTTACCAAGTTCGATCGTGTATTCTTCCTCTGGTACTTCGCCACGGAAAGAACGGTATAGTTTCATATGCTCTAGATAAACTACTGGATCGTTATCACGAATCGCAGAGATTAATAGACCTTTTGCGTCATATGGAGTTGAAGGAATAACAACTTTGATACCAGGAGTTTGGTACATTAAACCTTCAAGGCTGTCTGCATGAAGCTCAGGTGTTTTAACGCCTCCACCAAATGGTGAACGAATCGTTACTGGAGAAGTATAAACTCCGCCTGAACGGTATCTCATACGACCCATTTGTGCAGCAACTGAATCAAATACTTCAAATACGAAACCAAAGAATTGAATCTCCATTACTGGACGGAAACCTGTAAGCCCTAGACCTATTGCAAGTCCCCCAATTCCAGACTCAGCTAGCGGAGTATCAAAAACGCGATCTTCTCCAAATTCTTTTTGAAGTCCTTCAGTAGCACGGAATACTCCACCGTTTTGGCCTACATCTTCACCGAAAACAAGAACTTGTTCATTGCTTTTTAATTCATTACGCATAGCGTCTGTAATTGCTTGAATCATAGTCATTTGAGCCATATTATTTCGACTCCTTTGCTGTGTATTCTTCTAACTGCTCACGAAGGTTGAACGGAAGGTCTTCGAACATGAAGCCGATAAGGTCAGTAACCTTTTGCTTAGGCGCTCCGTCTGCTTTCTTGATCGCAGCTTTAATATCTTCTTTTGCTTCTTCTACAACTTTGTTTTCTTGCTCTTCAGACCAAAGGTTCTTCTTCTCTAAGAACTTACGGAAACGAACAAGTGGATCTTTCTTTTCCCATTCATTATCAAGATCTTTTGTACGGTAACGAGTAGGATCATCTCCTGCCATCGTATGTGGCCCGTAACGATAAGTAAGAGTTTCAATCAATGTAGGACCTTCACCAGAAACTGCACGCTCGCGAGCTTGTTGAGTCGCTGCATAAACGGCAAGAACATCCATTCCATCAACTTGAATTCCTTCAATACCAGCTGCAACTGCTTTTTGAGCGATCGTTTTTGCTGCAGATTGCTTTTCAACTGGAACTGAGATCGCAAAACGGTTGTTTTGAACAACAAAGATCGTATTAGCACGGTATGCTCCTGCAAAGTTTAATCCTTCGTAGAAGTCACCTTGTGATGCTCCACCGTCACCAGTGTAAGTGATACATACGTTCTTTTTGCCTTGTTTCTTAAGTCCAAAACCAACACCAGCCGCTTGAATGATTTGAGCGCCGATGATGATTTGAGGCATCAATACGTTTACACCTTCAGGAATTTGTCCACCTTGGAAGTGTCCGCGAGACCATAAGAATGCTTGTGTTAATGGGAAGCCGTGGAAAACCATTTGAGGGATATCACGGTATCCTGGAAGAATCCAGTCTTCTTTATCTAAAGCATAGTGAGTTCCAAGCATAGAAGCTTCTTGTCCTGCTACTGGAGCATAGAATCCAAGACGCCCTTGTCTGTTTAAAGAGATAGCACGCTGATCCCAAATTCGAGTGTAAACCATGCGGCGCATTAGTTCTTGCAGATCTTCATCAGACAAATTCGGCATTGCCGATTCGTTAACAACTTCTCCGTCTTCAGAAAGAATCTGGAACGTTTCAAATTGATCTTGAACTGCATCAATTGTTTTCGTCATGAAAAGTCACCTCTTCCTTTCTTTTACCCTGTCAATTTTCCCTAATCTTAAAAACATGCACATATTTAACAGGTTGCCCAAAGTGAAACATTTTTAAGACAGGTTTATATTATTAAAAGGCTTTTAGGTATGCCTTTGTGTACCCACCTGAAGTTTTCCCTTGTATTCAAGAGCTAAACCATCTTGCGGCATCCTAACTGTATTACTATTCAACATATCTAGAGTAACACAACAATCCTTTTCACGTAAATTAGTTTACACCACTGCTCATACACAGTCAATCTATAGGTTGCATATAGTTATCACATATTTACGAGCCTGTTCATCAATCGTTTATCCAGTCTCATTAACCTAACTGTTTCATATTAATTTTTCCGCTGTATTAGTCGTTTTTAGCTTATATTTGATAACTGTAGACTACCTTACAATAAAAGATTGAACTATAATATTGCCTAAAATATTTTATTTCCGTTCTTTTTTATTAAAAATCCTCTATGTTATGATAAGAGGAAATTAAATTAACTTAAAAGTATATCGGCACGGAGGTTTTGCTTGTGTTAACAATGAAAGATGTAATAAGAGAAGGTCACCCAACACTTAGGGAAAAAGCGGTCGAAGTACCTTTTCCATTCTCAGATGAAGACATTAAAACAGCGAATCAACTTCTTGAATTTGTAAAGAACAGCCAAGATCCAGAGATTGCAGCAAAATATAATTTAAGACCCGGTATCGGAATTGCTGCTCCTCAAATTGGAATCTCAAAACGAATCTTTGCTTTTCATGTTTCTGATGAAAATGGGAATTTATACAGTTATGCACTATTAAATCCAAAAATCATTAGTCATTCAGTTCAGATGACTTATTTAGACGGAGGAGAAGGGTGCTTATCTGTAGACAGAGAAGTACCTGGACTTGTACCTCGATATGCTAAAGTTACGGTAAAAGGATTCACACCTGACGGATCAGAAGTGAACTTGAAATTAAAAGGACTTCCTGGTATATGTTTTCAACATGAACTCGATCATTTAGACGGCATCATGTTCTTTGACCGAATCAATGAAAAGCAGCCCTTTGAACCTCCTGCAAACTCTGTTGTAATAAGATAACGATCAACAAAAAAACTCACTAATCTGGTCTTCCAGCTTAGTGAGTTTTTTTATTCTTTGACGCACGTTTTTCTATTTAATTGTACTATTTTATCTAAGGAACCTCATTTAAGCTACATCGCGATCATCATCAACGAGCATTGCTCCTTCGTCGCTTGGTTTACTTCGCACGAACAAGAAAGTTGCTATTACAGTTGTTATTGCTGCAATCGTATAAGCTATTCCGTTTGAGAGACCGAGACCGATTGGAGCGTTACAAATGTAAGTAACAGTCACCATCGTCATAAAAATAGCGGGCAACGTAGCGATCCAATGATTTTTTTTCGATCTTTTAAATACATGGCTCCTACCCAAAGAGCTAGCATAGCCGTTGATTGGTTAGCCCATGAAAAATAACGCCATAGTAATGTAAAGTCAATCTTCGTTAATAAAAATGAAATAACGAACATGGGTATAGCAATCCAAAGTCTAGAAGATAGTTTCTTTTGACCGATGTTGAAGTAATCAGCTAGTATCATTCTGGCACTTCGGAATGAAGTATCTCCTGAAGTGATTGGTAGAATGATGACACCGATTACCGCAAGCGTTCCTCCAATTGCTCCAAGCATCGTTACTGACACTTCACTAACAACTGCAGCAGGTCCACCTTCTGCAATAATGCCTGATAATGATTTTCCATCGAATAAACTCATTGCAGCTGCTGCCCAGATCATAGCAATAACAGCTTCTGCTATCATCATGCCATAGAAAATTTTTCTTCCTTCTTTTTCATTTTTAGTCGTTCGTGAAATAATAGGCGATTGTGTAGCGTGAAATCCTGAAAGTGCTCCACATGAAATGGTCAAGAATAAGAGTGGGAAAATCGGTACGTTATCGGGATGCATATTCTCAAATGAGAGTTCTGGAATCGGTGCGCCTGTAACTACTAATCCCCCACCTATTCCAATTGCACTAATTACGAGCAACGCACCAAAGACTGGATAGACTCTCCCAATAATCTTATCGATTGGTAAGAGCGTAGCAAGAATATAATAAACAAAGATTAATCCAATAATGAGACTTAAACTTACCCAATCTCCCGTAAGATCATGAATTAGCGCTGCTGGAGCACTAACAAAAACTGTTCCTACTAATAATAAAAGAAGAAGAGTAAAACCATTTACAACATGTCTCATCGCATTTCCTAAAAACTTACCCGCGAGTTGTGGTAAATGCGCCCCTCGATTTCGAATAGAAATCATTCCAGTTAAATAATCATGAACAGCACCTGCAAATATTGCTCCAAGTACGATCCAAAGAAACGCTACCGGACCATATAATGCACCCATGATAGGTCCAAAAATCGGACCTACTCCTGCAATGTTCAATAACTGATTAAGAGAGTTCGTTTTTGTACCCATCGGGACATAATCAATTCCATCTTCTTGTGCATAAGCAGGTGTCTTTCTTTCCTGCTTTACTCCAAACACTCTTTCAACGTACTTTCCATACGTAAAATAACCAATGACTAATAATACAATTGAAACTAAGAATGTAATCAACCAGATTCCCCCTCACGTTGTATACGCTTACATTCTACACGAAACAAAAAAAACACTCAATTTTAAATTGAATGTTTTTAAGCTGTTCTATCACGTTCCAGGTGTAAAACGTCCTTTTTCTTCTTTTTCTTCCCTGTTAGATAGACACCTATAAAAATAAGCAGCAAACCCCAGAATGCACTTGAGTGTATTTGTTCATCTAACAAGACGCTACCCCACATTACGGCAGATACAGGCACTAGGTAAGTGACTAGTGTAGCAAACTCGGCTGAACCAGCAGAGATCATATAATAATATAGCAAGTATGCAATTCCTGAACCAAAAACTCCGAGACCGATAAGGGATGATAATATAGTGTAATTAATAGGATTTTCAGGCATTGTCCAACTCTCCGTCAATAACATCATGAGAGCACTTAGAAGCATACCTGCAAATAATGTGGTAGAAGCCGTGATCCAAACCGTTGTATTCTGAAGATGTTTTTTTGCGTATTGTGAACTATATCCATAGCAACACGTAGCTACGAGCATCAAAACAATCCCTAAGCCCAACTGATTCTTAGTCAACCCAGGAGCATCAATGTCCATTAACAATAAAATACCCATAAAACCGACGAGTACCCCAGCCCATTGTTTCCATTGCAATGATATGGAGAAAAAGAAAACACCCATCATTGATGTCCAGATTGGAGTAGTAGCATTTAATATAGCCGTATACCCGCTATCTAAAAAAGTTTCGCTCCAAGCAATCAGTCCCCAAGGTAGACCAGCATTCAAAAAACCTACAAGAAGCAACTTTTTTACGGGAAGTGCTTTCCAGTGAACTGCTTGCTTGCTAATCATAAACAAAGGAACGATTGTCAATATTCCTAGCAAACAACGAATAAATACAATCTGCCATGGATCAAAAATACCAAGTAAAAATTTTATAAATAAGAAAGACATTCCCCATATCAAACTTAAAACAAAGAGGGCAGAATATAATTTCATTGGTTAACCCCTTCTCATATAAAATATAAAAAATGTAACAATTTCCCTCTAAAAATATCGATTCAACTACACATACTAGTAATAAAAAGAGCCGTGGAGGGTAATAAATGAAGATGAGAACGCGCTTATTAAAAAAGTTAAGGAAATGGGTAAAACAACAAAATAATAACGGAAAACTAATTCTTAACTAAGTTAAGTTTTTCGATTAACTAACGTCATTATATAGGATAAACCCTAGAGCTTAACAGTTATTATTTTTATCTTTTTGTGGTTTTCCAACGATGCATTATGAAAAAACATGAAAAACATGTCACTTTCCTTTATAATAGGACGAAGAAACTCAAAAACTACAGACCGGTAAGGAGACATGAAATATGATTTTCAAAGTATTTTTTCAAACTAGCTTAACAGAGGTTCCTGTTCGTGAACACACTCAAACAGTATACGTAGAAGCTGAAACGATTAACGACGTACGTAAAAAGCTTGCTGACCGCAAATACAACATTGAATACATACAAGAAATTAACGGTAAATTTCTAGAGTATGAAAAAGACACGAATTCATTGGAATTGGAGAATGTATAATTTATGAAATTTGTAAAAAATCATCAAGCCGCCGTATTTGCGCTAGGCGGTTTAGGAGAAATCGGTAAAAATACGTATGCCGTTCAATTTCAAGATGAGATCATCCTTATTGATGCAGGAATTAAATTTCCTGAAGATGAACTTTTAGGGATTGATTACGTAATTCCAGATTATACGTATCTTGTAAAAAACGAAGAAAAGATCAAAGGTTTATTTATTACTCATGGACATGAGGATCACATTGGAGGTATTCCTTATCTTCTAAGACAAGTGAACATCCCAATCTATGGAGGTAAACTTGCACTTGCTCTGATCAAGAACAAATTAGAAGAACACGGTTTGCTGCGACGTGCACAGTTACATGAAATCACTGAGGATGATGTGATCAAATTCCGTAAAACATCTGTAAGCTTCTTTAGAACTACTCACAGTATTCCAGATTCTTATGGACTTGTAGTGAAAACGCCACCAGGAAACATCGTTCACACTGGTGACTTTAAATTTGATTTCACGCCTGTTGGTGAACCTGCGAACTTAACAAAGATGGCAGAGATCGGAAAAGAAGGTGTACTCTGCTTACTTTCTGATTCAACAAATAGTGAGGTTCCTGGGTTTACACTTTCAGAGAGACGTGTCGGAGAAAGCATTCAAGACATTTTCAGAAAAATGGAAGGCCGAGTGATCTTCGCTACATTTGCTTCAAACATCCATAGATTGCAGCAAGTCGTTGAAGCTTCTGTAGCAAACAATAGAAAAATTGCTGTGTTTGGCCGCAGTATGGATTCTGCCATTACAGTTGGACAAGAGCTCGGCTTTATTAAAGCACCTAAGAATACGTTTGTTGATGCAAATCAGATCAACCGTCTGCCTGATAACCAAGTTACGATTCTATGTACAGGAAGCCAAGGTGAACCAATGGCCGCTCTCTCAAGAATCGCTAACGGAACACATAGACAGATTCAAATCATTCCTGGAGATACAGTTGTCTTCTCATCCTCACCTATTCCAGGTAACGCATTAAGCGTTAGTAAGACGATCAATCAGTTGTTCCGTGCAGGTGCAGAAGTGATTCATGGTTCATTAAATGATATCCATACATCGGGTCATGGTGGGCAGCAAGAACAAAAGCTTATGTTACGTCTTATGAAGCCTAAGTTCTTTATGCCGATTCATGGTGAATATCGAATGCTTAAGATGCACACGAAACTTGCTTCTGATTGCGATGTTCCTTCTCAGAATTCATTTGTAATGGATAATGGCGAAGTTTTAGCTCTTTCTCATAACGAGGCGATGGTAGCAGGAAAGATTCCTTCCGGTTCTGTCTATGTCGATGGAAGTGGAATTGGTGATATCGGAAACATCGTTCTTCGAGATCGTAAAATTCTTTCAGAAGAAGGTCTAGTAGTCGTTGTCGTAAGTATGGACATGAAAGAATTTAGAATTGAAGCAGGACCTGATATTATTTCAAGAGGGTTTGTTTATATGCGTGAGTCTGGAGACTTAATTCACGATGCTCAAAGTCTTCTTAGCAAACATTTAGAAACGATTATGAACGAGAAAAGAACCACACAGTGGTCTGAGATCAAGAATGAAATAACAGATACATTAGCACCTTTCTTATATGAAAAAACGAAGAGACGCCCAATGATTCTTCCAATCATCATGGAGATTTAGTTTCATAATAAAAACCGTTCCCTGTTCAAGGGTAACGGTTTTTTTATTCTTCATTTGCCATTTGTTTTTCTAAGCGATTGATGTCTTTATCTCCACCGATTACGATCAATACATCTCCTTGATGAATGTTCTGGTCAGCCTGTGGAGAAACGAATATGTCTTTTCCTCGTTTAACTGCCACAACGTTACAACCATACTTAGCCCGTATATCTAACTCGATCAAGGACTTATTGTTCATCTTTTTAGTTGCGACCAATTCAACGATACTATGTTCATCGGATAGTTCTAAATAATCAAGAACGTTGTTCGAGACGATTTGATGAGCAATTCTAACACCCATATCACGCTCTGGATGAATGATTTTATCTGCTCCGATCTTTCTTAAGACCTTTTCATGATAATCATTTTGTGCTTTAACCGTAATCTTTTCTACACCCATCTCTTTTAGAATCAGTGTTGTAAGAATAGACGATTGCAGGTTGTCACCAATCGCCACCACAACATGCTGAAAGTTTCTGATTCCAAGACTTTTCAATACACCTTCATCAGTAGAATCGGCAATTACAGCGTGCGTAACAACGTTGGAAAACTCATTTACTCGATCTTCATCGATATCGATCGCTAGGACTTCCATTCCTTGATCGGCCAATGCTTTACACATACTACCGCCGAAACGACCTAGTCCGATTACAGCATATTGCTTTTTCAAAGTCCATCACTCCAATCTTTCGCGGCATAGCCTTATTTTACCACATTATTTGAAAATCAATATCTAACTAATACCTCTTATGTAAAATTCAAAGAATATGTTCGCGTTTTCATTAGTAATTACAAAAATAACCCAAGAACAACGTCTTGGGTTATAAAATGTACGCTATTTGACGATTAAAGAGTCTTTTGACCAGGCTT
The DNA here is from genome assembly GCF_015903855.1 of Fictibacillus sp. 18YEL24. GTDB lineage: Bacteria > Bacillota > Bacilli > Bacillales > Fictibacillaceae > Fictibacillus > Fictibacillus phosphorivorans_C. The sequence goes on along the minus strand of NZ_JACZDT010000004.1, from coordinate 326,720 downwards.
CCAGTTTGCTGGGCAAAGTCCACCTGTTTGAAGTGCTTGAAGAACACGTAATGTTTCATCAACATCACGGCCAATGTTGTTATGGTTAACAACAGAGTACATTAATTCACCCTCAGGAGAGATGATGAATAAACCGCGAAGAGCAATACCCTCTTCTTCGATTAGTACACCGTAATCACGAGCTACAGTGTGGTTAGTATCAGCTGCTAGAGAATATTTTAACTCACCTAGACCATTCATGTCACGTGGCGTGTTGATCCAAGCTTTGTGAGTGTGGATTGTATCTGTAGAAACACCAATTACATCAGCATCTAAATCTTCGAACTCGTCAAAACGGTCGCTAAGTGATGTGATTTCTGTAGGACAAACGAAAGTGAAGTCCATTGGATAGAAGAAAAGAACAGTCCACTTGTCATTCTTCATGTTTTCTTCTAAGCTAACTTTCCCAAATTCTTTGTTTGGTAATACTGCATCCATTTCAAATCTAGGTGCTTGTTTTGCTACCATACGTTCTGCCATAGGTGAAAATCCCTCCAAAAAAAACTGTTTTATTTACATGGGTAATTATAGTACAGTCCTTATTTTTAGTCAATGTTAAATAATAATTAATTTAAATAAGGAAAGCTGTTCCCACGTCTTAATTTCTCCTTAATCATAGCAACTTAAACTAAAAATGTGAAATTATCCGCTCATTTCAGATTCTATGCATTCTCAATAAAGAGTTTATATTGAGGATTTCACGGGAACTCTTAGTTCTATAGGAGGGATTCATATGCCGTATGATTCACTTAAAGATCTGCCTGAGGGGGTAAGAGATCACCTTCCTCATCACGGTCAGGAAATATATAAAGAAGCTTTCAATTCTGCACTTGAAGAATACAAAGAAGAAGAGACAGCTCATAAGGTAGCATGGAGCGCAGTAAAACATAAATATGAAAAAACAGAAAATGGACAATGGAAAAGTAAAGACTCCTGAACGATGTTCAGGAGTCTTTATTCGTATCGACATTCTTTTCTTCTGATATTTTTTCAATTCCGATTTTTTTAATCTGTCTGCCATCTAGCTCTAAAATCGTAAATCGATAACTTTCGTAATTAAACGAATGGTTTGATTCTAAATCAACAGACCTTGTTAGAACCCACCCACCGATTGTATCGATTTCACTGTTATCAATATCGAGTGCAAATAATTCATTGATCTGTGAGATGAGCACTTTACCATCCACTACGGTTTGATTTTGATCGATTTGTTGAATTTCAGGTTCTTCATCGATATCAAATTCATCTCTGATCTCCCCAACGATTTCTTCTAAGATGTCTTCAACCGTAACAATTCCTGCAGTTCCTCCGTACTCGTCTACGAGCACAGCCATATGTGTCTGATCTTTTTGCATTTTGACTAATAGTTTTTGAATCGGTATAGATTCATGGACGGTAATAATGGGACGTATATAATCATTTAAGTCAAAATTTTCTTTGCTGAAATTTTCGTTAAAGAATTCTTTAATGTTTACAATCCCTACAATATGATCTTTATCATCATGCCCAACAGGATATCTCGTGAACTTTTCTTCACGCATGATCGCCATGTTCTGTTCACACGTATTTTCTAGGAATAAACAGACCATCTCTGTTCGAGGAATCATGATTTCCTTCGCTACACGGTCATCAAATTCAAAAATTCTGTTCACATAACGGTATTCTGATTGATTGATCTCTCCACCCTGTAAACTTTCAGAAAGAATAAGACGCAACTCTTCTTCTGTATGTACTACTTCATGTTCACTAGCTGGACTTATGCCAAACACCCGTGTCAAAAGGTTCGCTGATCCATTTAGTAAGAAAATAAAAGGGTACATGACCTTATAAAACAGGATAATTGGTTTTGCTGTAGCTAACGAGACCATCTCAGCTTTTTGAATCGCAACTGTTTTCGGTGCCAATTCACCTAGTACCACGTGTAAGAATGTAATTAAGAAAAAGGCGATTGAAAACGAGAGCGTGTGCGTGAGTCCTTCACTCAAACCAGCGTTTTCAAACAATGGCCTTAAAAAGATCTCAACAGTCGGTTCGCCCAACCACCCAAGTCCTAATGCTGTAATCGTTATTCCTAACTGACAGGCTGACAAATAACCGTCAAGATTTCCGATAACTTTTTGTGCAGCGATCGCTTTACTATTTCCCTCGGAAGCTAAATGGTCGATTCGCGTTCTTCGTACTTTTACGATCGCAAATTCAGTGACTACAAAAAATGCGGTTAATACGATAAGTAAAATAATCATGAGTACATTTACGATTGGCATATGGACCTCCCCATCTGCTGCTAAACAACATATATTTTTGTGATTGGTCAATTAATTCCCTGTTAAAACGTGCGTTAAACAGAAATAAAGGGGCAGCATGGCTGTCCCCAGGAGTGTTATGATTGTAATCTGCTTTCAACAGCCTGACATACTTCATCAGCTGACATGCCATGAGCATTTAATACAGAACCTTGTGTTGCTGCATTTTGAATGCCCATAACGTTCTGATCCTGTCCGGAAATTACACAGCAATCACAGCCGTTCGCGTCTTGTTCTTGACGAAGTTCTACAACATCATATCCCTTTGATCGCAAAGCATCTGATACATTTGATAACGATTGTTCTACACCAATTCTAGCCATATTCCCACCTCCTTACTTTTCTTAATGTTTCCAACTCATATTGGGAATATGTAATGAACAATGAAGTGTTGCTGTTGAGACCGTATGTCGATATATGGCGTCACGTGTCGACTCGTGGATAAATCATAAAAACTTTTGGATTGAGCACCAAAATTTGTGGATTGCGTATTAAAACTTTTGGATTGACGGTTAAAATTTCTGGATTGGAGGTTAACATTCGTGGATTGAGTATCATTAGGAGACTGAAACTAGAGAAAAGAGCAAAAAAAAAAACGGCCGAAGTGGCCGCTTTTCTAATTTCTATTCCCTTTGAAGATAAAATATTGAACTAACAGATCTACAGCATGTTGAATCGCTTCTTCTTGCGGCTTTAATTTTGAATGATGGAGACCGTACGGAGTATCAACTCCTAGCCAGAACATGAACCCCGGAATTTTCTCTAAGAAATATCCGTAGTCTTCCCCTGTCATAGCTTCTTTACATTCAAATACATTCACAGTTTTTTGCTGCTTAGCGAATTCCATGAATTCTCTAGTTAAGACCGGTTCGTTATCCACTTGGCGATAATTCGAACCATAATCAATCACTGTTTCACATTCAAATCCGCGCGAAATACCTTCAACTAAAGCTTCGATCCTCTTTTTCACTTTTTCCATAGCTTCTGGAGATAAAGTTCGAATCGTGCCTTCTAACCTTGCTTTCTCAGCGATAATATTTTGTTTCGTTCCACCCGTTATCTTGCCGATCGTAACAACTGCAGAATCCAGTGGATCAATATTACGCGCAACGATCGACTGCATCTGTGTTACCAGATGGCTTGCAGCAACTACCATATCATTGCTTAAGTGGGGATAAGCAGCATGACCGCCTTTTCCGATCAGATCGATGAAAAGTTCAGATGTATTCGCAAATAATAATCCTTCTTTTACAGCAATCGTACCGACCGGATATTCCGGAGCAATGTGGAGCGCTGTGATCATGTCAGGTTGCAGCTGTTGAAACAGCTCACTCTCTCTCATAGGGAGAGCTCCCCCTGGTCCTTCTTCTGCAGGCTGAAAAATAAATAACAGATGGTCATCTATCGGGTTCTGTGCAAAATGAGACAATAAACCGATCGCAATCGTCATATGAATATCGTGTCCACAGGCATGCATCATTCCTTCATGAAGAGAAGAAAATTCATAACCTGTTTCTTCAACAATAGGCAGTCCATCCATATCTGTTCGATAAGCTATCGTTTTTGATGGATTTCTTCCGATCACTTTTACATATATGCCCGTTTCCCACGTGTGAACTTCAAGATGATTCTGAGGAAAAGTGGAGATGAGATCAAGGATATATCTCTGAGTTTTAAACTCTAAGAATCCTGGCTCCGGTATACGGTGCAAGTCTTTTCTTATCTCAAGCAACGATTTCATCTTCTCTCATCCCCTACGCTAAAATTAGTCGTTTAACTGACGAAGCTCTTGTCTAATTTCTGTTTTTGATTTTGTTTTTTCATCGATTTTCTTTAGTACACGAGCAGGAGTTCCACCAACTACTGTGTATGGTTCTACGTCTTCGATCACAATGGCACCTGCAGCTACGACAGCACCTTTACCAACTGTAACACCTTCGAGAACAACTGCATTCGCTCCAATGACTACATCATCTTCTACAACAACTGGCTTAGCTGAAGGTGGTTCAATAACACCTGCTAGTACAGTTCCTGCACCGATGTGGCAGTTCTTTCCTACAGTAGCTCGTCCACCAAGTACTACGTTCATGTCGATCATCGTTCCTTCACCGATAACTGCTCCAATGTTAATAGAAGCACCCATCATGATTACGGCATTGTCACCGATCTCAACTTGGTCACGAATGATTGCACCTGGTTCAATACGAGCTTTGATGTTCTTCATATCTAACAATGGAATCGCTGAGTTGCGACGGTCATTCTCGATCACGAAGTCTTCAATGTTGCTTTCATTTGCTTTTAGAGCAGCTTCAATATCTTTCCACTCACCGAATAGGACAGCCGTGTTGCCTGAAGGGAACACTTTCGTTTCTTGGCCAAAATCGATATTTTCAAGATTTCCTTTTACATAAACTTTTACTGGTGTAGATTTTGTTGCGTTTTGGATAAATGAGATAATTTCGTTTGCATCCATCATTTTCATTTTTGCTAGTTCCTCCTTAAAAGTCATTCTGTATTGTATTAAACCACTAAATATAGAAAGATTCAAACCTTATTCATTCGTTAGTTTTCGAATCAAATCCATAAAGACATTGACTTGTTTGAGCTCCGATCCTGTGCCGTGATGAATAAGCCAAGTATCTCGTTTAATGGCATTACCCTTTTTATCTGTTAATGGGATCTTATAGATATCGTCCTCAGGCCGAAGACTGATCGATGGGAGAATCGCATAACCTATTCCATTTAGAGCCATCTGTTTACACGTTTCAATCTGGTCAACAACAATTGTTTTTTGTGGCGTCGTTTTAAAATGAGTATGCCACCAATCTTGTATTTCTTGATAATAGGTTGAGTGACTCCTAAACTGAATAAATGGTTTAGTCGTATCAGAAAGCTCGTCAATGGATGAGATCGTCGTATCGACTAAATATAAGTGGTCTGACAAAATATGTTCTTTGCTGCCTCTCCACTCTGGATTTCCTCTAACAATTCCAAGGTGTATCTTATCTTCGTAAAGGTGTTTAATGATTTCCGAACTCCAACCCGTTATTAGTGAAATATTTACATGAGGGTAGAGATTCACATACTCTTTTAGCACATGAGGTAACCAATATTGACCTATGATAGAGGCCACCGCAAGCTTTAATGTGCCGTGAACATGCTCTGAGAGAGATTGAAGTTCTTCTTTTACAAGCTCCTCTTTTTGAAGAACTTCCGTAACAAAAGCTAGAATTTTTTCTCCAGAAGGTGTTAAATTCAACCCCTTTTGAGAACGAATAAAAATAATGGTTCCCCAATTGTTCTCAATCGTTTGAAGCCTCTGACTGAGAGCAGGTTGAGATACGTATAAACGCTCAGATGCTTTCCTCATATTTAATTCTTCAGCAAGAACTTTTAATATACGAAATTCAGATAACTGCATTATTTCTCCTTTTAGCATTCATAAGTTTTTCTTATTGAAAATTATCTAATATATGTAATTTATTTTAAGTATACCTTAACATAGGATAGATATGTAAAGAGAAAATGAAGGGATGTGGATCCATTGTACATTCTCATATTCGTGGGCTTTATAGCAACTTTTATCGGCACTCTTTCTGGAAGTGGGGGCATGATTAATTTTCCGATCATGTTATTATTAGGTGTTCCCGTTCACTCTGCGATCGCAGCGAATAAATTTGCCAACATGTTCAGTTCTTTTTCCAGCTTTTTTGTTCTCTTACGAAAAAATGATACAAAGCTTACGCCTTACCTCATTTCAGGTGTCATCAGTCTGCTTGGAGGAATTGCAGGCGGCTTGACTGCTTCCTCAATATCTAGAGAAAATTTAACCATCATCGCTCTCTTCTTACTCACAGGTGCACTCTTCTTAACCTTTCTAAAAACAAAGAGAGAAACAGATCCTAATCATGAGATCAAACAGCTGCCTGTAAGTAAATATCCCTATCTTTTTGGTATCGGAGCTTACGATGGCTTATTTGGTCCAGGTCAGGGAACCTTACAGATGCAGCTTTTTTTGCGAAACGGCTTTACATATATTCGCACTCTTTCGTTTACGCGATTTAATACGTTCTTAAGCTGCACTGGAGCTGTATTCACTTATTTGTGGGCTGGTCATTACCTGTGGAACGTAGCCATACCGCTGACGATTGGAAGCATCTGTGGAGCACAAGCTGCTGTAAAGCTTGCACCTCGCTTAAAAACAAAACAAGTTACAATCCTTATGAGGACTGTAACTGTTCTGCTTATTCTTCAATTAATTATTCAATGGAGGTAATAGATCATGAAAATAACAGGCATCCATCATGTCCAGATATGTATTCCACGAGAAAAGATAGATGAAGCACGAGATTTTTATAAAGGAATCCTGCAACTTGAAGAAATTCCAAAACCAGAGGCTCTTCGAAAAAACGGTGGGATGTGGTTCGAATTCGCTCATCAACAACTACACATCGGAGTGGAAGATCAGGTTTACAAAGGTAAACACCATCCCGCATTTTTAGTTGATGATCTCTTAAGCTTCAAGGAACATTTAGCTCTCCACCATATACAGATACAAGAAGAACTCCCGATTCCGGGATTTTCTAGGTTTACGATAAGAGATCCATTCGGAAATCGGATAGAATTCATTCAGCCCTCTTCACTTTAATGGGTTATCTTTGTTCTTTCCGTCCTCTGGTTCAACGTGAACTTGTATACTTTCAACATTATAAGCTTCTTTGATCGTGTCTTCTATCTTTTCTGTGATTTCGTGACTTTCCACTACATTTAGGGAAGGATCAACTTTAATCGTTACATCGATAATAGCTCGGTTACCGTGTTTACGAGCTTTCAGGTCTCCCACGTTCTCTACACCTTCAACATCTAGAATCTTGTGCTCCATTTCCTTACCTTCTTCATAATCAAAGCCATCTGAAAGGTTATGGGAGGTTTCCGTGAAAATCTCCCAACCTGTTTTAATGATGATTAGACCAACAAGAACTGCTGCGGCAGGATCTAGCCATGGTAAGCCGATCTGTGCACCAAAGATTCCGACTGCGGCTCCAATGCTAACAAAAGCGTCTGAACGGTTATCAAGAGCGGCTGCTTTTAGCCCTTGGCTGTCTGTTTCTTTAGCTACCTTAATATTATACAAATAAACGATGATCATCACTGCCGCACCAAACAATGCGATCAAGGCTGCCGTCAGCGAAGGCTCCGTTTCCACTCCGTTAAACATCTTTTTAATAGAAGATATCAATACTTCTATACCGATAACTACCATAATAAAGGAAGCAACCATCGATGCAATCGTCTCTGCACGCAAGTGTCCATAAGGATGATCCTCATCTGCTGGCTTCCTTGAAATTTTCAAACCTATTAATACTGCGATAGAAGCGATTATGTCAGTAGCATTGTTTAATCCGTCAGCAACTAAGGCATCGGAATTATAGAAAATACCTGACACAAGTTTAACTATTGATAGAAAGATATATGCTCCTAGACTAAGATAAACACCGCGTTCCACTCTTTTTTGCTGATCAGATTGCATTCTCTATTCTCCTTCGTTAAATAATACCTTTTACATCATAAAGAATGGATTCCGGGTGGGTCTAGAGCAATCTTTTTCCCTATAGGAAACATTAATGTTCATAGATCATTTTTCTAGTCATGCCGCCATCGATCGTAAGATTTTCCCCGGTAATAAAATTATTGTCAGACTGCGCTAAGAATAAGCATGCCCTTGAAATATCAGCTGGCATACCCACTCTTTTTGAGAGATGCTGATCGTGATCAACTTCACGTAGCTCCTTATAATCTCCTGTATGTATCCAACCAGGACTAATGGAATTTACGGTAATAAAATCTTCAGAGAACGATGCAGCCAAGGCGTGAGTTAAAGCAACAATTCCGCCCTTAGTTGCCGCATAGGCTTCGGAATGAGGCTCAGACATCACCGCACGAGTGGAAGCCATATTAATTATGGATCCTCCACCTGTTTGAGACATGTACTTGGCTGTTTCTCTTGAAAAAAGAAATACACTTCTTAAGTTTGTGTTTAAAATATCATCCCATTCATCTACAGATAATTCATAGGGGGATTTCCATTTCGAGAGACCAGCATTGTTGATCAAACATTGAATGTCACCTAATTTATCATGTGTTTCTGCTACTGCTTGAATGATATCATCGGGATTCTTAACGTCACATGTTATCGCAATTGCATCCTTTTGAATCGATGTAACCTCAGACAAAGTTGATTCAAGTTCATTTTTATCAAAATCTATTAATGAAGGAATATAACCTGCTTTGGCAAAATCAATTGCGATTTGTTTACCTATCCCTTTTGCTGCTCCTGTAACGATTACAACTTTTGTATCACGACTCATCTTCATAACCTCCAGAAATTTATGTGTACTAATCTATTCATTCCCCATACCATATTAATTTCACACAAATTCATACAAAAATAGAATAGAAAAGCTGCCGACACTGTCGACAGCTTCACTTTTACTTCTTTCTCCAAGGGCCACATGGACCACATGGAGGAGGGCATGGCGGGGGACAAGGTGCCATGATTGGTTGTACAGTTCCACAAAGGTTTTGCTGCGTTGCTTGGTTTACTACGTTCGTGTTCTGCGGGAAGTAATGTACATATTTGTAGTTCATCTGGTTGACTTGAGTCGTTTGAGTTGGATGAATCATCGGAACATATACATCTTGCTGGTTATATTGAACTTGTTGATTCGTAGGACTAAACTGTGCAGGCATAACTTGTGGAGGATAGTATTGAGACGGTGATACTGCAGGGTATCCACATCCACCCATCTGTGGCATCTGTTGCATAGCTCCCATCGTAGGCGCCATCTGTCCCATTGCTCCCATCGTAGGTCCCATTGCACCCATATTAGGAACCATTCCCTTTTTGGCAAAAATGCCAGGGCGTTTAAATAAAGCCAAAAAAATGTTCTCCTTTCAAAAACCTTATATCCTATTTCTCTATATTTTATGTAGGACGACTTAAAAAGTTCGTCCATTTATCAATAAGTATTAAAAGGATTTTGTAGAAATTAATCGAACTGTACTTGAAATACATACTATTCAAATATCATTTAAGAGGAGAGGAAGAAGCGTTTTGAGACTTTTAATTTCATTTTCAAACAGATTGATGCAAAGGTATATGCCTGACCCCTTTTTGTTAGTCATCTTACTGACATTCTTCGTATGTGGTTTAGCACTATTTGCGACAGATAGCACCCCTATTGAAATCGTTAATTATTGGGGTACAGGTTTTTGGAGTTTATTAACATTTTCCATGCAGATGGTGTTAATATTAGTGACCGGACACGTTATGGCAAGCTCCCCGCTATTTAAGAAACTATTAGGATCTTTAGCAAAAATTCCAAAAACACCAGGACAAGCTATCATACTCGTAACGTTAGTCGCGCTCGTCGCATGCTGGATCAATTGGGGCTTCGGACTTATAATAGGTGCTCTATTCGCAAAAGAAATCGCAATGAAGGTAAAAGGTGTCGACTACCGGTTATTAATCGCAAGTGCATATAGTGGTTTTATCATATGGAGTGGAGGTCTATCGGGCTCGGTTGTCTTAACAATCGCTACACCGGGACACTTTACCGAAAACATTATGGGCGTTGTTCCAACGAGTGAGACAATCTTTTCATCGTTCAACTTCATTATTCTTGCAGGTCTATTCCTATTGGTACCAATTATTAATAGATTAATGGTCCCTCCAAGTGAAAAAGCGTTTGTAATCGATCCTGCATTGTTAGAGGAAAAAGAATCTCTAGAAGCAGCAAGTAATGAAGAAACACTTCAAACTCCTGCTGACCGACTTGAGAATAGTCAGTTATTATCTATCCTCATCGGACTTTTAGGCATTTCATACCTCGTCTATTATTTCACCAAAAATGGGTTCGCCTTAAACCTGGATATCGTAAACTTTTTATTCCTATTCATCGGTATCATCTTACATAAAACACCACGGTTATTTTTGAAAGCGGTTACGGATGCTGTGAAAAATGCGAGCGGAATTATTATTCAGTTCCCTTTTTATGCCGGATTAATGGGTATTGTAACTTCATCAGGATTAGTAGCTGTTCTGTCCAATATGCTAATTTCTTTTTCAAACGAACATACTTTTCATTTATTTACTTTATGGAGTGCAGGCCTCGTTAACTTTTTTGTTCCGTCTGGAGGTGGACAATGGGCGGTACAAGGACCCGTTATGTTAGAAGCGGCGCAAAACTTAGGGGTTTCTTTATCAAGAACAGCAATGGCTGTAGCTTGGGGTGATGCATGGACAAACATGATTCAACCATTCTATGCCCTTCCTGCTCTGGCTATCGCTGGATTAAAAGCAAAAGACATCATGGGTTATGGCCTTGTTATGATGATCATTACAGGAGTCTTCATCTCTGGCGTGTTTTTATTGCTGTAACATTTGGACTGAAAAATATAGATACTGAACAAAAAACCTCCTTATCGCTAAGGAGGTTTACTTAATATGTATGGTGACTCGAGAGGGGTTCGAACCCCCGACCTCTACCCTGTCAAGGTAGCGCTCTCCCAGCTGAGCTATCGAATCAATCTATCATCTAACAAAAATTATTATATATGCTTTTTAAGAGTTTTGACAACACTTTTCTTTTGGTTCCTTAAATAACAATTGTTATTCTTAAAATTTTGCATAAAAAAAGACATCTCCAATGATCGAAGGTGTCTTCTTTTATTTGTTATCCGATCTTCTCTTCCTCGTCACGCATTTTTATCTCTTCTGTATCTAAACGTTCTTGCTTATCACGAAGTCTGTGTGCGAGTCGGCTGGATGCGTTGGCTGCAATGCTTGCGACTAAATCATCCAAGAAAGTATGCACTTTACCATTTGCTATCTTTGTATCTAATTTTTGAATAATACCCATTTTAAATTTGTCTAAATGGCCAAAAGTTGTAACGGCTATCGATCCATAACCGAAAACAGCTCCTAGTGCGATCGTTTCATCTACCCCAAACAATCCTTCATCTTGTTCAACGATACTTTGAAGAGGTTCAGATAATTTTCTTTGTTCGGCAAGTATATCAAGTTCTACTCCGACTAGAATAGCATGCTGGATCTCGCGCTTCATGAGAACAGCATCGACGCTCTCTATACAATCTTCTTTCGTTAAGCCAGGTGAAAATGGAATCTGCATTTCATATACAATCTCAGCGATCTCAGGAATTGTGACGCCTCTTTCATTTAACAGCCTTCTAGCCGCTGCTTCAACTTCTCTACTGTGCACTCTATTATTCAACAGACTTCACCTCTTCTTAATGTTCGATCTCTTTTGGCAAAACGAATTGATTCTTTCATTATATCATTATGTGATACAATAAAACGAGTTGAATGAAAACGCTTATAATTTAAAGATCAGTCAGCATAGGAGGTACTTTTTATGGTCATTCTTAAAGGTTCTATTACAGATGATAAAATATACAGCAACTACTTGGATGAGGAGATTGACTTGCTCATCTATCTGCCTTCTAAGTTTACTCCACTCGTTAAATACCCTATCCTAATCGCTCAAGATGGCAGAGACTACTTTCAGTTAGGAAAGCTGGCGAAAACCGCCGATCGACTAATGGAAGAAGAAAATTTACAGAGCTGTATCATTGTTGGTGTAAATCATAAAGGCATCGAAGATCGAAAAGCAAAATATGACCCAACTGGAGAGAAGCACGAAAATTACATTCGATTCATGGCATTTGAACTTACCTCTTACCTTAATGAGAAGTTTAATACGCTTCAACTTGGTGCGGGCATGGGGTTAATCGGAGATTCTCTAGGTGGTTACATAGCATTTAAGCTGAGTATTCTGTATCCGAATACGTTCGGTAAAGTGATCGTACAGTCTCCTTACGTTCCTGAGAGCCTTATTAATACCGTTGAATCCATAGAACAAATGCAAACGTTGACCATCTATCACTCAATAGGTGATGAAGAAGAAAAGTTTACGAATCCTGAAGGAATAACAAAAGATTTTTTAACACCTAACCGACAGCTGAGTAAGCTTTTGAACAATTTAGCTCTCGATTATGAATACGCTGAGTTTCAAGGAAATCATCTCTGGGTAAATTGGCAGAAAGACTTAGTTCCCGCGTTAAGGTTTCTTTACAGCGACTAGTAACTGTGGGAAATAAATAGAATATTTGGTATACTAGTTCAAAAGATGAGGGAGGAAGAAATATGAAATACGGTATAGCAATTTTTCCATCAAAAAATCTACAAGATAAAGTGAATTCCTACCGAAAGCGTTATGATCCGCATTATGCCCTTATCGCACCTCACATCACATTAAAGGAGCCTTATGAGGCAACTGAGGAAGAAATTCAAGAACAGATCTCCTATATTTCTTCTGTTGCAAAAAATATAGATCCGTTTTCTATCTTGATAAATAAAGTAGGATCATTCCATCCTGTAAACAATGTAATCTTTTTAAAAGTTAATGAAGCAGATGAAATAAAATCACTTCATGAGCAGTTATATTCTGGTCCGCTTGAACACCAACAGCCGTACAATTTTGTACCGCATTTAACACTTGGGCAAAAGCTGTCTGATGAAGAACATTCAGACGTATTAGAACGTTTGCGTATGATAGATATAGAACACGAAGAACGAATCGATCGTTTTCAACTTCTCTATCAACTTGATAACGGTTCTTGGACGGTCTATGAAACATTTCGTCTTGGAAAAGGAGTACAATAATATTGATTAAGACGTTTACAACGAGTGAGCAAGGCTTTCAAGATGCACTAGCTGTAAGAAGAGATGTTTTTGTTCACGAACAGCAGATTGATGAAAACGAAGAAATTGACAACAATGAAGATGTCTCCTTGCATTTTGTTCTTTACGATGAAGAAAAGCCGGTTGGTGCGGCTAGACTTCGTGAAGTTAATGGAGAAGGAAAAGTAGAACGCGTCTGTATATTGTCTTCTCATCGAAAAAAAGGACTTGGAGAAGAATTGATGAACGCTATGGAAACAGCAGCCATCAAACGTTCTTTACCTAGCCTTATATTATATGCACAAACACAGGCAGAAGACTTTTATAAAAAACTGGGGTATCTTACAACCTCCAAAGAACCATTTCTAGATGCTAACATTCCGCATGTTGCTATGAAAAAAGCATTGAAATCGTCGTAATGGCGATTTCAATGCTTTTTTGTTTATTACGGTCTAATCTCGTCAAAACTGTACAATAAAACGTACGTTGAGGAGACTAAGGTTGATGGACATTCATGTTGGACAATTGACAACCGAATTAATCGTAGGGTTTATCGCTCTCTTTTTGTTAACAAAAGTTTTAGGAAAAACGCAGATTTCTCAGATAACACCCTTTGATTTTATTTCATCTATTTTCTTGGGTGAATTAGTCGGTAATGCTATGTATGATGACGAGACTTCTATATTCGTTATTTTGTATGCCATTGTAATCTGGGGCTCCATGGTTTATGTAGTTGAAATTATATCTCAGAAATTTAAAGGTACGCGAAAATTTCTGGAAGGCGCCCCCACTATCGTCATTCGTAACGGACTGATCGATCGTGACATGCTTAAAAAGAGCAAGCTCGATATCAACCAGCTTCAAAACTTAGTTAGACAAAAAGGATTTTTCGGTTTAAGAGAAGTTGAATATGCCATATTAGAATCTAATGGATCTTTAAGCATATTGCCTAAATATCAATACGGCCCTCCAAACAGACAGGATTTGAACCTGCAAAGCCAGCAGCAGCCGGAGTTGCCAATTACACTTATATTAGACGGCGAACTAAATCATGATAACCTTTCAACAGCTGGACTTTCAAAAAATAAACTATTAGAACAAATTCACAAACAAGGATACTCCGATATAAAAGAAATCGTGTATGCAGAATTCTCAGACGGTAAACTGTTAATCATGCCTTGTACGAAGCCGAAAAAATGACAGGCCGTCCGTTCGTAATCTGATACGCTGCACTTCCATTCTCTAGCAAATAAATAACATGTGCAGAGATGGCTGTTCGAAACAAGGAATATGCCCCCAGGTTTGTCGGTTCAACTTCGTATTTCGTTAACATTGAGGCCACAATATCCTCTAATGATATTCCAGAGTTACCTGAATGGTTGATCATATTCTGTACTTCTAAAGAAATTGTTTCATATATAAGGATATTATCCTGTATAACATCCTTATACTCAGTTTCATAATTACCGTGACCAGGAATCATACCTTCCGCATCAATCATCTTCAGCTTCTTTAAAGTTGCTATGTTTTCACCAGCATCAACAATAAAGGGAATCTTATGCTTCCGGAGTACATCTTTTCCTAAAAACGCATCGGCAGCATATAAAATGCCGCGGAATAAGATTCCATGTTGATTATAGCTATGACCTGGAAGATGAATAATTTGAACTTCTGGAAATTGTTCTATATTTCCTTCTGAGCATATTTCATCAACACGTATAGCGGGTGCTTCTAAAAATTTATTGCGCATTTCTTTTAAAGGAAAATTCCCATGCGATAGATAGATTGGTTCAAGTACAGGATTCCTCATAATTGCTTCTTCTAGTAGAGGAGCGATTGTATGTACATCAACCTTTTGTTGTATATAGAATGCACCTCCAAAATGGTCCGCATGAGCATGAGTAATGAATAGATGGGTTAAAGGCAGCTTTTCATTATGAAGATGCTTTAACACTTTTTTGGCTGCTGATGAATCAAGTCCAGCATCTATTAACATACCTTTGCTTTTGTCATTATTCACGATATACCCTATGTTAACGGCACTCTTAAAGTAATAACAATCAGTCGAAAGTTCAATAAATTCCACTATTAACACCCCAAGTCTTAATGTTATGAACAAAAAAAGAAACCATCATATGGTTTCGTTAATTATATTTCCTTTGCCTTCCATTTCACTTAAGATCTGATCAAAAGAACGCTTTTCTTCAAAGGTCAATCTCTTCTTATTCTGAAATGAACGTACGTCTTCATTCTGGATTGGAGGAACACTAGCAACAACAGGTAATCCTCTTTCAGCTTTTTCCATCCGACTAGCATATTGCAACTGCTGAATTGGTAGGTACGGCAAGATATACCCCATCGATATCCTCTCCTTTATCATTACTTCTCTATTTCTTACCCTATACCTTCTAAATCTATGTTTTCTAAGTGTAATATTTAAAAAAAAGAGCACTCTGTTGAGAGTACTCTAAAGAAACATTTGGATTGCTTAGACCCAAGGATCATAGTGGCAGCCCTTGCTTGAGCTTGAGCTGGAACTTGAGCTAGAGCTTGAGCTAGAAGAAGATTCATGTTTTGAAGAAGATTCATGCTTTGAGCTAGATTCATGTTTATGGCTAGATTCATGTTTAGAAGATGACTCATGTTTATGGCTAGACTCATGTTTATGACTAGACTCCCATTTGCTAGAGCTTGATTCGCACTCTACCTTCTTTTCATGAATAATAACTTTATCTGCTTTAATGATTACTTTATCAGCATAAACCTTCTTATGTTTTTTATGCTTCTTCTTCCTTTTACAATAATAACAATCTTCCATGTTACAACCTCCTCGTATAATACATCATATGCAAGTCTCACGAGTTGGTTATAGGCTGTCTCACTAAAAGTTGATCGCTATATGATTAACTGCTTTTGTTCGATAGTTTTGTTTATGAAAATAAACGAACGCTTCTACCGTAATATTTTCATCGATACCACTCTTAAAAGGAATTTGGAAATCATCCAAAGAGAGTTTGTCACCACTTTTAAACTTGGTTTCACGTAGTGGACAGATCCACATCTCTCCCCGTTCTTTTGCTTTTTCTGCCCACTCATTATCCATATACATCCAAATAGACTGTGTCATTTCTTCCTGTGAGGGTGACGCGATCAGCGATATGATCTTTCCTTTTAATGAACAAGCTTCTGCTGGTTGGAACCTGAAACAAATATAAGGATTCTCCAACGTCTCTGTTCCAGTATTTTCGATAAAGAATGAGCCTCTAATAAAGCCCTTCTTATCTTTAGTAAAAATTACCGAATAGTCGAAATAGCACGCACTGTTAAAGCCTTCTTTTTTCTGAGGTTCTGAATTATTTTCTGTATCAAGCTCTTCAAATACAGGTTCAGATGTGCGGTTGATATTGATCCGCTTTTCCATACTTTTGATTCGCTGTTGGTACAGGTCAATCTGTTGGTCTTTATCGTTCATCTCATCTTGAATACTTTTCAACAGTTCTTCATAGCTCTGCATCCTTTTTTCCATCTCATGTTCTTCTAATCTTTTTAATTTTCTTGTGAGTTCTTCAACTTGTTTTCTTAGAGCTAGCAGTTCCTTTTCATTTTCTTCAATTATCTTAAGGGATCGATCATTGTTCGTCTCTTTTTCAAGTCTTTCGATGGTCTCTTCTGCGAATACGAGCTTTTTCTCGAGATCAAGTGCTTTATCTTTGTAATAGTCCACTCTAGAAACGAGCCGTTCATAACTTAATTTATCCTTCGTCCCCATGCATCTTCCCCCTTGCATAATTAGGCTCTTTCCCTATTGTATGTAAGCTATTACTATTCGTTCACATTTTTTTCATGAACAAGAAAGACCTGCAGGCAATTGCCTCCAGGTCATTTCTATTCTTCAGATCCAATAATTATTGATGTTGCAAGCAGTTTTCGATAGCGATTTCTCCAGAATCTGCTCTTACAACACCTGTAGAAAATACTTTCGTACCTGCTCTGTCAATAAGTTCTACCTCAAATTGATTTCCATCTGCTGTCTCAACAATAGCCAGGTTAAACTTATACTGTTCCCCAGAAGCATCCAACGTTCCTCTTCCTGAAACAGTTAATCTTAGTCCACCAGCATATTCATCACAGCTGAGTGTATCTTGTGTGAATTCAGTAGCTGTATATCCTGTATCGTTAAGAGATAATTGGAACCTGCTTCCTGAAAGGTTATAGTTTGGGCAGATTTCAACGGATATCGTTACTCTGCCTGCTTCTGTAGCTCCATCTTCTTCACACGTTAATCCGCTAGCAGTTCCTCGTGATCTACACAGGCAGCCTGGCCTGGGATATATGTCCGGGCATTGTTGCGGAAACACTACCTCTGGACACATTTCTCCCTCGCTTTCCTCTGCATTTAGGTCATTTTCACGAGGTGAGCAGAACTTCGCTAGTACCTCTAGTTTCACTTCAGCTTCAACTTGGATATCCACACAGAATGTAATGTCTACAACGAATGATGTTGGAGAAGGACTATTCAACAATACCGTTCCTGTTGGGATGCGAGCAAAAATCTTAGTGATTCGGCAATATAAGTCTGTTCCATCTGGATAACACAAGACGAAAGATTCAAATACTGATGCATTAACCAGCTGCTCTACAACGATTACTCCGTTACGGTCTACAACTTGAACTTTAATATCTGTTGTAAAGAGTAGCTCTACAAGCTGCGCTTCAGCAAAACCTCCGTTAAGTGCTACTGTTACATCTCTCTTATCTCCAACTTGCTCGCATAGATATAATTCAGGGCATGCTGCTTCATTTGTTTCACCTGTTAGTGGGAATGCTGGAGGAGTCTTAGGTACCTTCGTAACCAATCTTAACGGACGGCGTGAAGGATCATCCAATGCTTCTTCTATGGCTTTAATTTGTTCAGGAGTAAAAGAAACGGTCTTTCTTACGTTTAGTGTATCCGTCACCCAGTCGTAAACTTTCTGAACGCGGATACACTCATCCTGCAAGTGTTTATGATTATTTCCCATTGTTTCCCTTCCTTTCCTCATCATGATCTGAAGATTCCATACATACTATGGAAATAGAGTGGGTTATGACACAAGAACGAAAGCCTATTTTTATAGATAAGCGTTAAGGAGGAAGCTATCATGAGACCAATCTGGTATCAAAATCAGAAAGTGTGTGAGTTATCATCCATAGAATATGAGGCTTTATGTCTTTTATTGCCTTATTGGGGATTGCAGATCTCTGATGACGGAGAAACAATTTCAGGAGCTCTTTCTACATTTATGTTTGGTATCCAAGGGCTATCACAAAAGAAAGTTAAAGAACTAGATCAGCTCTTGAGTCATACAGGTATTAGAATTACAACCGATGATCACGTTAAATGTGACCACCGTTTTTATGTAGATTTCCATAGCGGTCATCCTATGCCACTCGCTCTGAATACACCCGAAAAACAATTGTATTATTTGAACCCTTCACCCACATTCAGATTGCCTGTTCAAGCCGGCATCCACAAGGGGATTACCTTAAAAAGAAAAGATGGACCTCTCTTCTTAGCCGTTCAGCCTTCTTATGAAGAGAAAGTTGTAGAGTGGATTTGTTATTTAGTCATCCAAACCTTTTTACGTGTGTCATTTGAATCTCTTTCTTCTGTTTCAGAGTCAACATTCTTTTCATGTGCGAGCAAAATCTTAAAGCCTATTAATACTTACTTTGCAGCCGCTCAGATCCCGTTACTAGACAAAATTGAAGAAAGACCAAATGTAGAAGTTAAACAGAATCCATCCCCTTCTTCTCCTGTACAAAACAAGAGGGAAGATCTTTTTTATGAGACAACCGAACAGAAGCCTGTTAATAAACGATTAGATGCACCAAAAGCGACTGTTCCGCAAATTCGACCCTTTTCAGCTGCTGGTTCGCTCATCACCAACCAGATTCCAAAACCTTATGAGCAGAGTAAGGTTTTATCAAGAAATGCAAGTCCGATCAGTCCTTTTAAAACAAACAGTCCCACTGAAAAAATCATTCAACCTTTTAGTAAGAATACTTCTGATGCAAAGAAAACATCAGTCATTCG
Source organism: Fictibacillus sp. 18YEL24 (assembly GCF_015903855.1). Classification (GTDB taxonomy): domain Bacteria; phylum Bacillota; class Bacilli; order Bacillales; family Fictibacillaceae; genus Fictibacillus; species Fictibacillus phosphorivorans_C. Next base: position 307,540 of record NZ_JACZDT010000004.1, on the reverse strand, counting down.
TCCATTTCAGCCGAATAAGAACACCCCGTCCTCCGATTGAGAATATAATGCTATTGTTCAAAGATATCCAATCATGAGGAGAGATCATAAGTGAATAAAGAAGATCTGCAAAAGCTTTATGCTGAAATCAAAACAAAGAAATTGAACAACGCAGGAAAGAGTCAGTCTTTAATTAATCCTCCTGTAAAAAAGGGCTGCAGTTCATGCGGAAAAGTAACGTGGAAACCTAATAAATCTAACTAAAAAGCTGCCACCCTAAAGGGTGCAGCTTTTCCATTATGAAATATATTGATTTGCCACCAAAAAATTAATGATTTGTTCAGCACTTTCTTTAACTTCAAGAAGATCTGTTTTTACAATAATTTCTGGTGAAACTGGTGCTTCATACGGATCAGAGATACCCGTAAAATTAGTAATCAATCCTTCTCTTACTTTTTTATAGAGTCCCTTTGGATCTCTTTTCTCACATTCTATAAGACTGCAGTCTATATAGACCTCTACAAATTCTTCATCAGAAAACAAACTTCTGACTGCATCTCGATCTGCAGCAATAGGAGAGATAGCTGCAACTAAAACAATCGAGCCGCCTTCCACAAATAACTTTGTTACTTCTCCGATTCTTCTGATGTTTTCCGTTCTTGCTTCTTTTGAGAAAGCTAGATCTCTATTTAATCCGTGTCTAACATTATCCCCGTCAAGTAACATGGTACTGTGCTGCCTTTTATATAATATTTTCTCAACTTCCGAAGCTATCGTTGATTTTCCAGAACCAGATAGCCCTGTAAACCAAAGTACAAAGCTCTTGTGACCATGTAGTTTCTGTCTCATTTCCTTCGTCACATTATGCTGTTGCCATGTTATATTTTTATCTTCTTGACTCAATTCGTTAGCCTCCATAACTTTTTATTTAGCATAATAATCGCGTAATATTGAAATGACCTCACTGCGGCTAAAATTGGTTGGTATCGGCTCGTTATTTTTAAGCATATCTCTTACTCTTGTTCCTGATAAAGTAAGTCTGTCTTTATCGTCATGCGGACATGTTTTAATCGTGGCCATTGATCCACATTTCGTGCAATAAAAACTATTCTCGAAGAATATAGGGATTATTCCTAACTCATCCTTATCAAACTCTGCAAAAATATGCTGCGCATCATAAGGACCATAAAAATCTCCGACTCCGGCATGATCTCTTCCTATTATAATGTGGCTGCATCCATAATTTTTTCTTATGATGGAGTGAAAGATCGCTTCACGTGGACCCGCATATCTCATCGATCCAGGAAACGCACTTAACAGAACGCGATTTTTTGGATAATAATGCTGAAGAAGTGTTTCATAAGATTTCATTCTAACTTCTGCAGGTATGTCATCTTGTTTCGTTTCACCAACTAAAGGATGCAATAAGAGCCCGTCCATCTGCTCAAGAGCAGTTTTTTGCAGATATTCGTGTGCACGATGAATGGGGTTTCTTGTTTGGAACCCAACGATTCTTTCCCAGCCGTTCATAATAAATTGTTCCCTTGTTTCTTTTGGGTCTAAATAATAAGAAGAGCCAACTTTTCGAGGAGGTTTGTTCACCAACGTAACTCGTCCGCCTAAGTACCAACTTCCTCTATTCATTACATTGCGTACCCCTGGGTGAGTTAAATCCTCCGTACGATAGACTTGTTTTACTTCTAGAAGTTTGTCAGGTTTATAGATATCCGTGATTTCTATCTTCCCATAAATCGTATTTTCATAAATAAGTAAAGCTTCATGCTGTTTTGTTAATTGTTTAGCTTTGTCTTCTGTAACAGGCAATGTAATTGGAACACTCCAAGGAAGCCCGTTAGTTAACCTCATATAAAGCACAACAGCTTCATAATCGTCTTTGTTCATAAAAGAATCAAGTGGACTAAATGCACCGTTAGAGAGACATTCTAAATCAGATAAACTGATCGGATCTAATTCAATTTTTATTAGATTTTGATTGCAATCGACGTTAGCAAACTGCCGATTGACTAAACTTCCACCATGAGGAAGAAGGAGCATCGATTTCACCTCAACTATTAATCAATTAGCTCTTGCTAATCATTACTAGTGTATGAAGGTAAGACAAGTTTTGTGAATGTATTCCCAATAGATGTTTAGAATCCGTTTATTTCCATTCCAGGATACTTCGCTTTCCGCGGAGTCTCGCACCTTCCATTCCAATCAAATTTTCAGCGTTGAAAACACCGTAAACCACAAACAAGAGTTCCAATGCATATTTAAGTGAATTATTTACCAAAATAACCAGTCCACTTCTTGCATAAATGAATAGAATGCTTGTATCGCACTATGACATTATCAATCATAGAGTAATTGAAACTAGGAGGAACTTTAGTGAAAGTAGGCGTTGTACTCCCCGTATATCATCAGGAAAGGGAGTATATTTTTGAATGCATAGAATCAGTTGAAAAACAAACTTTTCGTGATTTTAAACTTGTAATCGTACTTGATGGACCTAATGATGAAACGGTCGCAGCAATAAAAGATGCTAGTAAACTTTTAACTATTCCATATGAGATCGTCGATCGAAAAGTGAACCTTGGAATATCCCCTACATTGAATGAGGGCTTTGACCTTCTTCAAGATTGCCCTTATCTAACGTGGATTTCCAGTGATAACAGACATGATCCAAACTTTTTAGAGCGACTAGTCGATACGATGGATCTAGCATCGAAGGATACGGTATTGGTGTATTCATTTTACAGACGGATCGATCAACATGGAACACCAATCACTTATACAAAAGCATGGTACGAATATGTCGAGCATTTTATGACGAGGAAAAAGGATGAAATATTCCAGAATTGTTTCATTGGTGCATCATTCTTGTTTACGAGTGAAGCTTTTTCAAAAGCTGGAGGCTATAGGGATAATTTTCCTAACGTCCAAGACCATGATTTTTGGATTCGCTTGCTTCAACACGGAGATTTTGTACTGCTGCGGGAATATATTATGGAATATCGATTTAATGGAAGATATGCTCTAACTACAAACATCCCTCCAGAGCAACTAACGATGGAGAGTATGGCTAGCAGTATTGACATTCAAAAGCGTATTGGAAAGTTGCCAAAAGTAAGTGTTCTTCTATACTCACATAACCATGTTAAAACGATCGACCATGCACTGAGCAGCATTCTCCAACAAACGTTGAGCGACTTTCAAATCGTTGTAGTGGATGACGGTTCGACCGATTTCACTCCTGATTCTATTCATCTGACCCATGACTACAGAATGATTCCATTGCTATTAAATCATCGCGGAAAAGCTGGATCCATTGAGATCGCTCTTGATTATTGTATCGGTGAGTATGTTCTTTTTATGACTGGAGAAGACTGGCTAGATCCACAAGCGCTAGAGCAGATGGTGTTAAAGATGGAAACCTTACCTTCTGAAACAGATTTGTTGGTAACAAATCATAAAATTTGGTACGATCGTCGAGGACGTTTGACTTCAGGACCAATTATAAATGGCACTCGATATGGTAAATCCCCTTTAAACAAAACCATTCAACCATACGCAGTAATGTATCGATTAAGTTCTCTTCATAAAAGTTTGAGTGGCGTCTCACAAGATCAAGTTGAAACTCACTTTTATAGTCAGCATATTAAGCCTGGAAATGCGCATTGGATGAATATGGCTCTATACCATAAACGAATGAAATAAAAAAAGCGTCCCAATGAATTTGAACTGCACCCCGTCAAGTAGACAGATGAAATAATAAAACACTCTAAGCGGCTTCAACTCTATATTCTATAGGGCTGAGGCCGTTTAGTCGTTTTTGATATCTTTCATAATTATAAAAATGAATATACTCATCTATCGCGAGAGACAGGTCTTCAAATGTATTATATTTATGTAAGTAATACTTCTCGCACTTGAGGGTTCCCCAGAACGATTCCATGGGACCATTATCTATACATCTACCCACACGTGACATGCTTTGCGTCATTTTGGCTTGATCTAACATGCGTTTGAACCCATAAGAAGTATATTGAAAGCCTCGATCACTGTGAATAAGCGGTTGTTCTTCCTCTAACTGTTCGATTGCTCGGTCTAGCGTTTGGAACACGAGACTATTATTATTCGAATGTCCTACTACATAGCTTACGATTGATCCATCATACAAATCTAATATGGCACTTAAATAAGCTTTCTTTTGTGAACCATATTTGAATTCTGTGACATCGGTTACCCATTTTGTATTCTTCTTATGTGCTGTGAATTCACGATTTAGTACATTCTCCGCCACATGTTGGGGGATAGAACGCTTGAATCTACTCTTCTTCTTTCGAATGACGCGCTGTATATCCGCAACCCTCATTAGCCTATAAATCCGTTTAGGATTAAAGTTCTGGTTTAAGATTCGGTTTATATTCATGGTCATTCGACGATAGCCGTAGATGCCCACCACTTTCTTATGGAGAGCTTTCAGCTCTTTTATAATCTCATTATTCTGAAGCTCTTGCTTAGAAGGCGTTCGGTTTAGCCACTTATAATAGGCAGCTCGTGAGAGGCCTGCGATTTCACAAAGCAACAGAATACTTACTTTTTCTTTAATATGTAGTTCCTGAATGGCCATATATTTATTTTCATTTGGAATATAGGCTACTTTTGCCTCCTTTCGATCTCCTCTAACTTTTTTAAGAATGCATTTTCCGCCCGCAACCGTTCATTCTCTCGTTCTAATCTTTTCATCTGTAACTTAAATGCCTCATCAGGTGTTAACTCATGTTCTTGCTTTGTTCTTCCACGCTTGTCTTTAAGCGCTTCGTCTCCATCTTTTTCAAACTTCTTAACCCATTGATACACCTGTTGGTAGGAGACCTTGTATGTTTCAGCTATTTTTAGATAATCCTTCCCATTCTCCAAACAATCAAGTACAATCTGTCTCCGTTCACCCCATGTTGTTTTTCTTCCTTTAGCCATAGAACTCGTCCTCCTCATAGACGTACCCTTTAATTCTCTATGACTATTATACGTCTTAATCCATTCTTGGAGGACGGATCTACTTGAAATACCATACTTTCTGATAAGTTCATTTTGAGAATATTGACCTGACAAATAATCCCTAACAGCTGTGACCTTGAGCTCTTTAGAATAAGACTTCCAGGGACTTGAAGATCTAAGACCTTCCATTCCATATTTCTCAAATTGCTCAATCCATTTCTTAAGCGAGGTCTGGGCTATCTCAAATTTTTTACAAAGCTCTTTTACTGTAAAATTGCCTTCTTTATATGTAGATAAGACTGTGTACTTAAACTCTTTAGAATACCCCATAAAAAACTCCCCTTCAGATAAACAGATTTTTTATTTCATCTGTCTACCTTTAGGGGAGCATATCAATTAGGGACGCTTTTTTTAGTAATTAACTTTTTAAATTAACTGATTGATCTGTAGAAAGTAAGAATTTGCTGTATTGAAATTTCTAATGGGTATTTTTTTTTGCCAATGGAGTTCTTGTAAGAGTTTTGAATCCATGACATGAGGACTGGTATCTGAAGAAGAGCACGTCTCTAAAAAAGTAAGTTTTTCTTTCGTAAACGTTTGAAAGATATCAGCCACTTCTAACAGCGTTGTCATCTTTCCTGATCCCAATTCGTAAGTCTTATTTTTAGAGCCTTTCTTCAACAGAACTTCATAAGCAGATATCGCATCTCTTACATCTAAGAACTCTCGCTCGTTTTTAAGATGACTGATGTTGATAGCACTTTTATCACCAGTCTTCTCCATCTGAATAATACGGTTTGCTAAAAAAGAAACGAAACCAGGTGATCTGCCTGGTCCGATTAAATTACATGGTTTTGCTACCATAAGTTGAAGATCAAATAGATGCGCCCAGTCCGTTACAAGCTCTTCTTGATGTTTTTTACTCACTCCATAAGGATGATCTGTTCCTGAGAGGGCTGAGCTGACAATAACTGTTCGGCATGATGGAACGGCTTTACGTATAGCCTCCAGCAAATAAAGGGTACCTAGAAAATTCACTTCAATCGTTGATGCAGGATCATTCCATGAGCGGGGTACAGAATTTACACCTGCCAGATGCAAACAGAAGTCAGGTTTATAGGAATTAAAGATCTCAGAAACTTTTTCTTTGTCTAAAAGATCACACGTAAATGTACGCACCTTTAAGTTAGATAGATAACTCCTTGAGATCCCAATCACTTCATACCCTTTATCTGCAAAGTGCTGACATGCATGAATTCCTGTAAATCCTGCTGCACCCGTAATTACGATTCTTTTTTTCATTTCAACCAATCTTTTAAATCTTGCACCTGTTTTTCGTAAGATGCCACTTTAAATGCAGAATCTAACCTGGTGTTAAAAAGCGTTCGATCTAATCGTGGCTCGGTATGCGGGATAATATCAACGTCATCCTTTTGATAGATATCCTTGATAATCTTTAAAAGTTCATACTTTGAAAGAATTTCCGGAGCGGTTAAGTGGTAAAGGCCTGTAATCGGATTAGTGATGGTATACTCAATAAATCTAGCAAGCTCTAACGTTGTAACACCGTTCCATTTCACATGGGTAAAACCTTTGATGGTTCCCTTTTGTTTAATAAACCAGTGAAATAAACCGATACCATTCTTCAGCTCAGGACCAATAATGGAAGTTCGAATCGTTAGATGTGGTTGTGTTTTTATTTCTCCAAGCTGTTTTGTTTTGGCATACATCGTGAGTCCATCTGGAACAGATTCTTCATTGTAATTACCTTGATGTCCACTGAACACACAATCCGTACTAATGTGGATCAGTTTTCCACCAAACACATTAAGCTGTTTCGCTAACTCGTGTGGAAGTAAGCTGTTAACCAGAATGGCTTCTCTTTGATGAATGGCAGCATACTCATTTAAAAGACCGATGCAATTAATAATAAGATCGGGTTTATGGTGCTGCACAACTTCAGCAATCTGCGTTAAGTTCGTTGCATCCAGCTGAATATGGCCCTCCGTCCCATCTCTAGAAGTCAGAAGGAGCTCATGTGTTGTCTTTGTTTTGAAATAGGAGGTAATCATATGACCAGCCATCCCATTCGACCCAAGGATCATGATCTTCACGACAGAAATCCACCTTCAACAAGCATCTTATGAATCTCTTCCTTCGTCATTAAATCAGTCTCAGAACTATAACTTTCTAGCTCTACTTTTTCGTAAGAGGCATAATGCTGATTCAAACCTTCAATATCAATAGTCGGAAGAATAACGAAGTATTCGTTATCAAAGAGAACTGTTGTTGCACTTTCATATTCAGATAACAGGATTTCATGAAGCTTCTCTCCTGGACGTTTTCCAAGCTCGATCATCTTTACACCTTTTTCTCCTGATGCATCAATAAGAACTTGTGCTAGATCTGTAATCTTGCACGTAGGCATCTTCATAACAAAGATCTCACCGCCTACACTCTCATAAGTGGCTTTAAAAAGTAACGAGATCGCTTCCTCTAATGTTAAAAAGAAACGTGTCATTTCAAAATCAGTAATGCCCACTTGTCCTTTGTTCTTGAT
>NZ_JACZDT010000021.1:0-295 GCF_015903855.1 Fictibacillus sp. 18YEL24 | reverse complement strand
AGGAACTTAACTTCCTTTAGGGGCCTATAGCTCAGCTGGTTAGAGCGCACGCCTGATAAGCGTGAGGTCGATGGTTCGAGTCCATTTAGGCCCACCATTTTCATAAATTTCATTCCCATTATGGGGCTTTAGCTCAGCTGGGAGAGCGCCTGCCTTGCACGCAGGAGGTCAGCGGTTCGATCCCGCTAAGCTCCACCATTGCACATCTTACGATGATGCATTTTTAAATTAATGTTCTTTGAAAACTAGATATCGACATCCAAACAATATGCAAGGCAGATAGATTTATCTAATC